>JANLYK010000144.1:0-2224 GCA_031365595.1 Chloroflexota bacterium
GGCGAGCGCGGCGGCATCACCCAGCACATCGGCGCGAGCGAAGTGGAGCGCAACGGCAAGCGGGTCGTCTTCCTCGACACGCCGGGCCACGAGGCGTTCACCGCGATGCGCGCCCGCGGCGCGAAGGTCACCGACATCGCGGTGGTCGTGGTCGCGGCCGACGACGGCGTGATGCCCCAGACCCTCGAGGCGATCAGCCACGCGAAGGCGGCCAAGGTGCCGATCATCATCGCCCTCAACAAGATCGACAAGCCCGATTCGAATCCGGATCGGGTGAAGACGGAGCTGTCTGAGGCAGGCGTCATCGTCGAGGACTACGGCGGCGACACGCCGCTCGTCCCGGTCTCGGCGCGGACCCGGGTCGGGCTCGACGACCTGATCGACATGATCCAGCTGGTCGCCGACCTCCAGGATCTCAAGGCCAACCCGAAGCGATCGGCCGTCGGCACGATCGTCGAGGCCCAGCTCGACAAGAGCCGCGGAGCGATCGCAACGGCCATCGTCCAGACCGGCACGCTCAACGTCGGCGACGTGATCGTCGTCGGCGAGACGTTCGGCAAGGTCCGCGCGCTCGAGAACGACCAGGGCAAGCGGATCAAGAAGGCCGGGCCGTCGTCCGCCGTCGTGATCCTGGGTCTGTCCGCGGTTCCCGAGGCCGGCGACATCCTGCGCGTCGTGGCCGACGAGAAGGCCGCCCGGGTGATGGTCGAGTCGCGCCAGGCCGAGGTCGCCGCGAAGGGCGGCGACGGCAGCCAGCGGGCGACCCTCGAGGACCTCTACCGGCAGATCCAGGCCGGCCAGGCCAAGGAGCTCCGGATCATCCTCAAGGCCGACGTGTCGGGCTCGCTCGGCGCGATCACCCACGCCCTCGACCAGCTGAACCAGGACGAGATCCGGATCAACGTCCTGCACGAGGGCGCCGGCGACATCACCGACAACGACATCATGCTCGCGTCCGCCTCGGACGCGATCATCGTCGGCTTCAGCACGAAGATCACCGAGACCGCCCGGCGCGCCGCCGACGCGGAAGGGGTCGACGTCCGGATGTACGACATCATCTACAAGCTGACCGACGACATCTCGGCCGCCCTCCAGGGTCTGCTCGAGCCGGAGATCGTCGAAGTCGTCGAGGGTCGCGCGGAGGTCCGCCAGATCTTCCGGGTGGGGAAGAGCACGGTCATCGCCGGCTGCTTCGTCACCGACGGGCGGATCGTCCGCGGCGGCGCCCGGGTCTGGCGCAACGGCAAGATCGTCGTCACCGACAAGATCGAGTCGCTCCGCAGGTTCCGCGACGACGTCCGCGAGGTCGCCCAGAACTACGAGTGCGGCATCGGCCTGGCGGGCTACAACGACCTGGAGGAGGGAGACATCATCGAGTGTTTCACCTCACAGTCGGTGTCACGCGTCCTCCCGAGCTAGGTCGGGGTTGGTGACGCGGTGACCGCGCGAACCGATCGGATCGATGAGCTGTTTCGGCAGGAGATCACGTCGATCCTGACGCGGGAGGTCGACGATCCGAAGATCGGGTTCGCCACGATCACCGACGTCGAGACGCAGCCGGACCTGCGTCACGCGAAGGTCAAGGTCAGCGTGATCGGGCCGCCGGCCCAGCGCCGCGAGGCAATCGTGGCGATGGGCCGGGTCATGCCGTTCGTCCGGCACGAGCTCGGCAAGCGGCTCCGGATGAAGCGCATCCCGGAGTTCCATCTGGAGCTCGACGAGACGCTCCAGCGCGGCACCCGGATCCTGCACCTGCTCGACGAGCTCGAGGCCGGCAACGTCCCGGACGACGACTTCGTGGCCGGCGGCGAGTCGCTCCCGACGCCGGCGCCGCTGAAGACGACCGAGCCCTCGATGGGCGAGGGTCTCGGCGGCGCAGCTGCCGACCTGGCCGCGGCCGCGGCGCGCGAGGATGCGGCTCGCAATCGGGACCAGCCGCGCCGAACCTTCCGTCCCGGCTCCCGGACGAACCGGACGGTTCCGGGCAAGCGCCGCCGATGATCGACCTGACGCCCTGGCTGGCGGCCGTTCCTGACGGGGTCGTGGAGCGCCTGACCGCCGCTCGACGCGTGCTGGCGGTCGGCCACGAGAACCCAGATGCGGATACGCTCGGCGCGACCCTCGCGATCTGCCGGCTCGTCGAGCGCGGCGGAGCGCAGGCGACGGCCGTGTTCGCGGACCCGGTGCCGCCGCTCTACGACTTCCTACCGGATGTCGGTCGCGC
>JANLYK010000221.1:0-7289 GCA_031365595.1 Chloroflexota bacterium
GCCCGGCAGGCGCTCACGACGCTCTTCAGGGCGGCCAGGTAGTCCGAGTGCTGGAACTGGCCGGGGATGCCAAGTGAATGCGACAGATCGGCCGGGCCGACGAACAGGACGTCGACCCCGTCGATCGCTGCGAGCGCGTCCGCGTCGCGCAGGCCACCGACCGACTCGACCTGGATGATTCCGACCACCCGTTGGTTCAGGCGCCTGACGTCGGCATGGGCAACCGCGCCGAGGCCCGCGCCCCGGACCCGGGTTGCCACGCCCCGGATCCCGTCGGGCGGATAGCGCAGGAACGTGACCGCCTCGCGCGCCTGGTCCGCCGAGTCGAGGCGCGGGACCATGATCCCGCGCGCGCCCATGTCCAGCGCCCGCCCGATCCGGATCCGCTCACCGGACTGCGGCCGGACGAGGGGAGTCGAGGGGCCGCCGGCCTCGATCGCATGGAGC
Organism: Chloroflexota bacterium; assembly: GCA_031365595.1. GTDB lineage: Bacteria > Chloroflexota > Limnocylindria > Limnocylindrales > CSP1-4 > CF-46. The sequence continues at coordinate 448 of JANLYK010000221.1, forward strand.
AGGCCGAGCAGGTCCGCCTCGGTGCCGGCGCCATGCTCGAGGTCGACAAGCAGCCAGTCGTAGCCGGCGGCGGCGCACAGCTCCGCCGACGCGGGCGCGGCCAGATCCAGGAAGAGCCCGAAGAGGGTCTCGCCGGCCAGGGTCCGGTCGCGGAAGGATCGGTCGAAGGGGTCGTTCATTTCGTCATCATGGCGGCTGCATGGCAATGGCGAAGGGTCAGCCCGGAACGCATGACCAGCCACGGTCGCGAAAGTCCGCGTCGAATGTGAATACCTGTTCGATTCGACGGTCTCGGATCACAGCGAAGGACGTCCAGTCGACGAGCGACACGCCCCGTCGATCCGCCGCGAGCATGGCCTCTACCGCCTGCTGGTGTGCCGCCGCGTCGATCCAGACGATTTCGATCGCCCGGAGGACGTCGTCGTGAAGCGCCCGATTGGCGATCGTTCCGAGACGCCGCTGCACCAGAGCCGATGATTCGAGGGCCACGTAGTTGTGCGTGAGCAATGGTTCGTTTCGATCGAGCAGGTCGAACAGAGTCGTCGTCGCAACCTCGTGATTGCCATCGTCTCGATCGAGGTACGCGTAGATGGCAGACGTGTCGACGAACGTCACCATCCCGTCGGGTCCTCGGCCAAATAATCGTCGTGGCGCGCGCTGACGTCGGTCATGCCTGACGCGAATCGACCAGCAACCGCGCGAGCTCGACGAACCAATTCGTCCCGATCGGCCGGGGGCGCGGCGACGTATGCCTCGACGGCATCGCGGACGATGTGGGCCATCGACACGCCGCGCTCGGAGGCCGCTTGGCGTAGGCGTCTCATCTGGTCGGGGGTCAGGGAGATCTGCGTCCGTTCCACACCATCATGTTATCACCGACTGACCTGGTGATATCAGTCCGGGAAAGCCTCCGGCCCGCGCTCGGCGAGGCGGGCGGCCTCGTCCGAACCTTCTTCGGGCGGCAGCCACGAATACGGGTAGCGGTCGTCGTCGAGGTCCATTGCGGCCTTCGTGACCTGGAGGGGATGGAACGTGTCGACCATGACCGCTAGCTCCTCGGTCGCCTCCTTGCCGATCGAGGCCTCCACCGTCCCCGGATGGGGGCCGTGCGGGATCCCGGCCGGATGGAGGGTGAACGAGGCGATCTCCACTCCGCGCCGGCTCATGAAGTTGCCCGCGACGTAGTAGATGACCTCGTCGCTGTTGATGTTCGAGTGGTTGTACGGCGCCGGGATCGCGAGCGGGTGGTAGTCGAATTTGCGGGGCACGAACGAGCAGACGACGAAGTTCCGGGCCTGGAAGGTCTGGTGGACCGGCGGCGGCTGGTGGACACGCCCCGTGATCGGCTGGAAGTCGGCGATGTTGAACCGGAACGGCCAGAGGTAGCCGTCCCAGCCGACGACGTCGAACGGGTGATGGCGGTAGTGGTACGCCGTGATCCGGTCCGCCGAGCGGACGTCGATGACGAACTCACCTTCGTCCGGACTCGGCGCGCCGAGCACGGGGGCGTGGAGGTCGCGCTGACTGTACGGGCTGTGCTCCAGGAGCTGTCCGTAATCGTTCCGGTAGCGCTTCGGCGGCTCGATCTCGGACGGTGCCTCGAGATAGAGCATCCGCTGCTCCGAGCCGGGATCTGGGTCCAGGCGCCAGGTCGTCCCGATCGGCATGACGAGGTAGTCGCCCGGGCCGTACGGCAGGTCGCCGAAGATCGTCCGACAGGTGCCCGTGCCCTCGTGGATGAAGAGCATCTCGTCGGCAATCCCGTTCCGATAGAAGCGGCCGTCGGGCATCGACTCCGCCGGCCGGACGATCCCGAATACGACGTCGTGGTTGAAGTACAGAGGGATCCGGCCCGAGACGATGTCGCCCTTGGGCTCGACCGCGCCGGTCTTCGTCAGGCGGTGGCGGTGGAGGCCGTCGTCGGCCGCCTCGAGCTGGATCCGCGGGCCTGCTTCGATCCTGTGCGTCCGCGTCGGCGGCGTCAGGTGGTAGAGGAGCGAGCTCCGGCCGCTGAACCCCTCGACCCCGAACAGCTCCTCGGCGTAGAGGCTGCCGTCGGCGGCGCGGTGCTGGGTGTGGCGCTGCTGCGGAATGCTGCCGCGCTGGACGTAGTACATCGAATCGACTTGCCTCCGCGTTGTGCAGAGGCGAGTCTACGGCGTGGGCGCTGGTCAGGGTTCGATCTGGATCGACTCGACGATCGCCCGAAGTTCAGCCCGACGACGGGGTGAGGTCCCTTCGTAGTCGGTGCTCTGGACCACGACCCGGATGCCATCGACGTCGAGGACCCAGAGGTGCCAGCGGCTGCCAGGTCCCTGCGCGTAGATGCCGGGTTCCCAAGGAAAGTAGGACGCCGGGCACGCGGAGATATCGGATGGGACCTGCAGGTCGAGATACGTGCCCGTGTAGCCGGCGAGGGAAACGTCGACGGGCGCCGTGACGTCGAGCTTTGGATGCGCCACCAGGGCCCTAACGAAGTCGTCGACGGTCGGACCGACCGGGATGTTCGGCGGCGGCTTGTCGCCGCACGGCTCGGCATACAACCCCCCGCCCCGCGAGATGACCAGGCCAGCGCCAGTTGGGGGTGCTTTGCCCTCGGACGCGTACAGCACGTGGACCGAGCCCCCGACCCATCCCTCGGGAACCGTGAAGGTGAAGGCCATCGTGTCGTCCGTTCGGTCCTCGGTGCACCCGGCCTGTCCGAAACAAAGGGTCATTCCACCGGGCCCAAACGGGACGTCGAGGTAGCGGCCTGCCGATAGGCGTGACTCGGCCGTGATGAGCTTCGGAGATGGAGAAAGCGTTGGTGATGGAGCCAGCGTGGGAGATGGAGATCGCGTGGCTGCCGACGTCGGTTGTGACCCGACGCCGCTTGGCCCCCGGCCGAGCAGGTACAGCGCACCGCCGAGCGCGATCGCGCCGACGACGGCGACGGCAGCCAGGCGCGTCATTTGGTTCATGGTGGACAACCTCCACGGAATCCGAAGATCCCGCTCCTGCGGTGTCGATTCGATGGCCAAGAGCGCGGCCTCCACAACGCGCTCGGGGACGCGGGTCGGGCCAGGCTCGATGAATGACCGGCCGGCGCGTTCGAACGTTCGGTCGTCGGTCATGCGAGATGTCCTTCCCGGGAGATGGGCTCGGGCTCGGCCGTCAAGGCGTCGCGGAGTCCGGCGATGGCGTAGTGGAGTCGCGATCGGGCGGTCCCGGCCGGGATGCCGAGCAGCTCGGCGACCTCGACCAGGGGCAACCCGAGGTAGTGGTGCAAGACGAAAACCGCCCGCTGTTCGATCGAGAGCCGGCGATATGCCCGCTCCAGTTCGTCGCGGTCGGCGACGGCGTCGGCCTCGTCCGGGGTCGACGGCCCGCCAATCGGCAGGACCCGGACGTTTGCCGACCAGTGGCGAGCCCGCTGCGATTCGTCGTAGCAGGCGTGAACGAGGATCCGATGGATCCACGCCTCGAAGCGATCTGCATCACGGAGATGCGGGAGCCGCCGCCAGGCGAGAACTAGGGCACTCTGCAGCGCGTCCTCGGCGAGACCGCTGTCGCGCAGGATCCGGTACGCGACGGCGTAGAGGACGTCACTGACCTGGTGCACCAGGACGGTGAACGCCTCGCGGTCGCCGCGGCGGGCCCGCTCGACGAGGTCTCGATCCAACCCCTCGACCTCTGCGCACCGCGACCCCGATGGCCGCGGACTACCCACTATGACGGGGGTTGAGAGCCGGAACGTTCAGGCGCTCTCCTCGCTCGGGCCGTGATGACATCCGTGATATCAGTCGATCCGATATCATGATCGCGATATGAGCGACTACATTCCGTTCCAGGTCCAGCTGACCCGGATGCAGCATCGGCGCCTCAAGGAGGTGGCGGCCGAGCGCGGCGCGTCGATGGGCTCCATCGTGAGGGAGAGCGTGGCTGACTACCTGACCGGCCTTCCGGGGGAGGAGGATCCGGCATTCGGCATCGTCGGCCTCGTCCACGACACGGGTCCCGACACGCACGGTGATCCAGCCATCGATCACGATGCCTACCTCGCGATCGGTCTCGAGACGGAGGCCGCGGCGGAGGCGCCTGCGCACCGGGACCAGCCCACCCCTCGAACGTGAGCGCCGTCTTCCTCGACACGAGCGCCGTCTACGCTGCCGCGCGGTCGGGCACGGACCGGCATCCCGAGGCGAAGGCAGAGTACGAACGCCTTCTCCGCGACGCGATCAGGCTGGTCACCACGGACCTGGTCGTTGCCGAGCTCCACGCCCTGATCCTGAGCCGGTCGCGTCCGGCCGTTGCCCTGGACCTCGTCGATCGCCTGATGCGTTCGTCGCGGATCGATGTCGTCGACAGCGGGGTCGATCGAATCCTGTCGGCGGTCGAGCTCCTGCGCGACCGACCGGATCGACGCTATTCGTTGGCGGACGCCGTCTCGTTCGTGGTGATGCGCGACCTCGGGATCGAACAGGCATTCACCCTCGACGCCGACTTTGCCGCCGAGGGCTTCGGGATGCTGCCGGGTCATTCGTAGGTCGGCGGATCAGCTCCCGACCACCACGCTCCGGCGCTCGAGCAGGATCACGTCGCGCCACTGGCCGGTGGCGTCGCGGGCGATCCGCTCCTGGACGCCGACCCGGCGGAAGCCGGCGCGTTCGTGGAGGGCGCGGCTGGCGACGTTCTCGGCCTGGACGCCGGCGATCAGCGACCAGATGCCCGCGGCCTCCGTCGTCGGGATCAGGGCCTCCAGCAGGGCCAGGCCGACCCCGCGCCCCCGCGCTGCGCCATCGACGTAGATGCTCTCCCAGGCCACGCCTGCGTAGACCTCGCGGGACGAGTAGCGGGCGACGGCCGTCCAGCCGACGACGCGGCCGTCGAGCCGGGCGACGAACCGGCAGTCGCGCCGATGAGATGCGTTCCAGGCACGCCACTCGGGGACAACCGTCTCGAACGTGGCGACGCCGGTCGCGATGCCCTGGCCGTAGATCTCGAGAACGGCCGGCCCGTCGGCCTCGGTCATCGGCTCGATCGTCACGCGTCCGTGCCCGGCCACGTCAGCCGCTCCGCCCACGGGCGTCGACCGGCCAGGTCTGCGCCGCCCCGTCCGGACGGAGCACGGTCATCGAGTCGAAGAGGTCGACGACCGGGCAGGCGTGATTCGGGATGACCGCGACGACCTGGCCAAGATCGGGGCGCAGGGCGCCCGCCGGTGCAGCGACGACTCCGTGGTAGTCGTTGACTCGCTCGATCACCAGGTCCGGATAGCCAACGATTGCTCCGAACCCCGTCAGCCATGGCGCGCGATCCTTCGTGAGCGCCTTCGCTCCCGCGTCGAGGACGACCCGGTCGGCGTGGACCGAAACGACCGTCGCGGCGACGGCGAGCGCACAACCCTCGGCCGGTATCGCTCCGAGCGCCCACTGCTGGCGGTCGCCGTAGACATAGGTGCCCGCCCGGATCTCGGTCACCTCGCCCGTCGCGGCGGTCAGCATCGTCGGCGTGGAACCAGCGCTGACGACGGGCGCCTTGAAACCGGCGGCCCGGAGAGCCGCGACCGCCGCGCCGAGCGTCCGCACCTCGTCGGCACCGGCCGGCTCCGCCCCGCCCACCCGGTAACCATGCCCGCCGTGGCTGAAGACGCCCTCGACTCCGAACCCCGCCGCGCGGGCGGCCCGACCGACCTCGACCGCGGCCTCCGGCGACGCCACCCCCGTCCGGCCGTTGCCGGGGTCGATCTCGATGAGGACGAACAGCGGCTGCCTCGACCCGGCGACAGCGGCCGCCAGACGCTCGGCGCCGGCGACCGAGTCGATCCCGACCCTGAACGCTGGCGCGGCGTCGTGGAGGGCGCGGACGCGCGCTGCCTTGGGTCCCTCGGCCCAGACGGGATAGGCGAGGAACACGTCCGCGATCCCGGCGCTGACGAAGACCTCCGCCTCACCGAGTGTCCCGACCGTGATCCCGCGCGAGCCGGCCGCGATCTGGCGGCCCGCGATGGCGACGCTCTTGTGGGTCTTGGCGTGTGGGCGGAGCGCGATCCCCCGGCGATCCATCTCCGCCTGGAGCCGAGTGATGTTCGCGTCGACGCGAGCCAGATCGAGGATCAGCGCCGGCGTGTCGAGGCCGTCCGGCAGGGCCGGGAATGTCAGGCTGCCGGTCGCCGCGAGGTCGATCGTCATCGCTGCGTCAGCGGCGGTCCAGCCGCTCGATGACCGGCGTCCGGAGCACCCCGAGGCCGTCAATCCGGAGGACGACCTCGTCGCGCGCCTGGAGGTAACGACCCAGCGTCGCGTCCTTGACCTCGAGCAGACAACCGGTCCCGACCGTACCCGACCCAAGCAGGTCACCGGGCCGCAGCCGCACGTCCGCCGATGCGCGCGCGACCATCGCCCCGAAGGAGAACTGGGCGTCGGACCACCAGCCGCGTGACGTCTCGACGCCGTTGACCTCGGCCGTCATCGCCCGGTCCGGCCCGGTGGCGCCGGCCGCGCGCGCCGCGGCCGTGCCGAGCTCGTCCGGCGTCACGAGCCATGGCCCGAACGACGACGCGAAGTCCTTGCCCTTGGCCGGCCCGAGCCGGACGACGGTCTCCTCGCGCTGGAGATCGCGGGCCGACCAGTCGTTGAAGATCGTGTAGCCGCCGATCGCCTCCTCGCCGCGCTCCTCGGGCAGGTCCGTGACGGGCGTATCGATGAGCGCCGCGACCTCCAGCTCGTAATCCAGCTCCGACGACGCCGCCGGCGCCCAGACCGGCTCGTCCGGCCCGCGGATCTCCGACACGTTGCCGAAGTAGAAGATCGGAAGGCGGTACCAGGTCTCAGGCACCTCGCCGCCGCGGCGCTCCCACATCG
>JANLYK010000234.1:0-2332 GCA_031365595.1 Chloroflexota bacterium
ACCATCGGCAGCAGGAGGAGCGTCTCCGCCGCCCCGCTGCCACGGAACCGCAGCCGGGCCAGCCCCAGCCCGAGCAGCGATCCCAGCACGGTCGCCACGACGACCGCCACGGCCGCCACCTGGAGCGTGACGAACAGCGCGTCGAGCAGGTCCTCGTTCGCGAACAGGCGCGGATACCAGTCGAGGGTGAAGCCGCGCCACACGAACGTCCGGCGCGAGTTGTTGAACGAGAACACGATCAGGACGACGATCGGGGCGAAGAGGAACCCGTAGATCAGGACCGCGAACGCCGACAGCCAGCGGTTGCGCCCGGTCATCGCGGCGAGTCCGCGCGCCTGCGCCCGGTCACGCGAACGTCTCGCGGCGGAGCGAGCGCAGGGCCAGGAGCGTCCCGCCGAGGGTCACGATCATCAGGATGAACCCGAGCGCCGACCCGTACGGCCAATCCCGGCCGCTCGTGAACAGGGTCTGGACGAGCTTCGCCGCGGTCGTCGTCTGGGCGCCGCCGAGCAGGTCCGGCGTCACGTAGTCGCCGATCGCCGGGATGAACGTGAGCAGCGAGGCGGCGATGATCCCGGGCATCGTCAGCGGAAGCGTCACGTGGATGAACGCGCCGCGCCCGCTCGCGTACAGATCGCGGGCGGCCTGGACGAGGTTCTGGTCGAGCCGGTCGATCGACACGAACAGGGGCAGGATCGCGAACGGCAGGAACCCGTAGGTCATGCCCAGGATCACGCTGATGTCGGTGTTCAGCAGGATCAGCGGCTCCTGGATCAGCCCGATCCCCTGGAGGATCCCGTTCAGCACCCCGTTGTCGCGGAGGATGATCATCCAGGCGTAGGTCCGGATCAGGTAGCTCGTCCAGAACGGGAGCATCACGAGGATCAGGAGCAGGATCTTGCGCTGCCCGCCGTAACGCGAGATCCAGTACGCGATCGGGTAGCCGAGCCCGATCGACAGGATGGTCGTGATCAGCGCATAGCGGATCGAGTTGGCGAACGCGGGCAGGTACTCGGGGCGGGTCGCCTTGGCGTAGTTCTGGAAGCCGAGGTGGTCGAGGAGCACGTGGCCCGACGCGTCGCGCGTCCCGAGGCTGACCACGAAGATGATCCCGAGCGGCACGAGGAAGAACAGGCCGAGCCAGAGCACGCCCGGCCCGACCAACGCCGCCGCCCCGATACGGGCGCGCAACCGCCCCCACCAGGTTCGCCGGACGACGACCGGCGGCGGCTGGCCGTCGATCGGTCAGGCCTTCAGCGCGTTCCAGCGCTGGGTGTACTTGTCCTCGTCGAGCCCGAGCTGGAGCAGCTCCATGAGCTTGTCGAGCAGCGCGATGTCGGGATTGACGTTGGGATCCTCGAGGATCTCCTTGCTGATGAACTCCATCGCCGCGGCGTTCGGGCCCATGTAGCCGATGTAGTTCGTGTTGGCCGCACTGGCCTTCGCGTCGAGGTTGAAGTTGATCCACATGTTGGCTGCGATCGGATGCGGCGCGCCCGACGTCACGACCATCGTGTCCGAGCCGCGGACCGCGCCCTCGCTCGGGATCACGTACTTCACGTTCGGGACATCGTCGTACATCTGGTAGACGTCGCCTGACCACGCGTGGGCGATGATCGCGGAGCCGCCGTTCATCGTCCCGATGTCATCGGTCGTGTAGGTCCGGACGAGCGGCTTCTGCTCCTCAAGCAAGGTGGCCATTCGATCCAGGTCGGGTTCGCTTGTCGTGTTCGGATCGAGCCCGAGGCGGAAGGCGGCGACCGCGAAGACCTCGCGGAAGTCGTCGAGCATCGCGAGCTTGCCCTTGTAGGCCGGGTTCCAGAGCGATTCCCAGCTCGTCAGCTCGTCCGTGATCTTGGCGCCGTCCCAGCAGAACCCGGTGGTCCACCACATGTACGGCATCGAGTGCTGGTTGCCCTTGTCGTAGCCAGGGTCCTGCCACTGGGCGCCGAGATTGCCCGCGTTCGTCTGGAGGGCCGGGATCAGCGGCTGGATGATCCCGTCGGCGACGAGGGTCGGGATCTCGACCGAGGTCGGGTACGCGACGTCGTACCCGGCGCCCTTCCCGTCGCTCCGGATCTTGGCGATCATCGTGCTCGCGTCCGGAAAGTTCTCGTAGTTGACCTTGATCCCGGTTGCCTTCTCGAAGTCGGCGATCGTCGTCTCCCCGATGTAGTCGGCCCAGTTGTAGACGTTGACTTCGGCCTCGGGCGAGGGCAGGGGCGTGGGGGCGGCGCTGGCCGAGGCGACGGGCGCGACCGACCCGGGGCCGGTCGACGGCGGGGCGATGAACGCGGGCACGGACGGCTGCGGCGTGGCGGCCGCTCCGCAG
>JANLYK010000250.1:0-28474 GCA_031365595.1 Chloroflexota bacterium
TGGACCTCCTGTCGTGGATCATTCTCGGCTTTGTCGCGGGAGCCCTGTCGGGGGCGGTCGTCGGCGGCCGGACCGCCCGCGGCTGCCTCCCGAACATCGTGGTCGGCGTCCTCGGCGCCATCGTCGGCGGCTGGCTCGCCCGACAGCTTGGCTTCGGGGCCGGCGAAGGCCTGATCGCCGCAATCGTCGTGGCCGTGATCGGGGCCATCATCGTCCGGGTCATCCTCGAGGCGGTCAGCCCGAAGGACCGACGCTGAAGATCGGCTCACGGCACCCCCGCCGGGTGCGGGCTACCATCGAGCGATGACAACGACTCCCGCCGCGGCTGCCTCCCGCACCGGCGCCGACGAGCGACCCTACTCGCCCGGGCTCGAGGGCGTTCTCGCCGGCGAGACCGCTCTGTCCAAGGTCGACGGCGCGAACGGACGCCTCGTCTATCGCGGCTATCGGATCGGGGATCTGGTCGAGCGCGGGACCTACTCCGCGGTCGCCAACCTGCTCTGGACCGGCGAATGGGACCCGAACGCCCGCCTGGCCACCAGCCCGGTGCCGGCTGCCGTCCTGTCCACCCTGCGTGCCCTGCCCCGCGACGCGAAGCCGATGGATGCCCTGCGGACCGCTGTTTCGGCCTGGGGCGCGACGCAGATCCTCGACTGGCCGCCGACCACCGACCAGGCCCGCGCCCTGACCGCATTCTCGCCGTCGGCCCTGGCCGCGTTCGCCCGGATCCGCGAGGGCAAGGACCCGGTCGAGCCCGATCCGACACTGGACCTGACCACGGGCTTCCTCTATCAGCTCAAGGGCGAAAAGCCCGACGCCGCGACCGCACGGGCGCTCGACGCCTACTTCATCGTCGGCGCCGAGCACGGCTTCAACGCCTCGACGTTCACCGCCCGGGTGATCACCTCGACGATGTCCGACATCGCCTCGGCGGTCTGTGGCGCGATCGGGACGATGAAAGGGCCGCTCCACGGCGGCGCACCGTCGGAGGTTGTCGACCAGCTCGCGAAGATGGGCTCGCTCGACCATGCCGAGGAGTGGCTGCGCGGGGCGCTGGATCGGGGCGAGCGACTGATGGGCTTCGGCCATCGCGTCTACCGCGCCTACGACCCGCGGGCCGCCGCCCTGCGCAAGGTCGCCGAGGGGATGGAGCACAAGCCCGACTGGCTGGAGCTCGCGATCCAGGTCGAGGACATGGCCCTCCGGCTCCTGGCCGAGCGCCATCCGGACCGGCCGCTCAAGACCAACGTCGAGTTCTACGCGGCGCCGGTCCTGATGGGCGTCGGGCTCAGCCCGGATCTGTTCCCGGCCACGTTCTCGCTCGCTCGCCACGCCGGCTGGACGGCCCACGTCCTCGAGCAGGCCGCCTCGAACCGACTGATCCGGCCGGACGTCCGCTATGTCGGCCCCGAGGAACGCGACCTCCCGGACTAGAGCCAGCCGCGCCTGCGGAACAGGATGACGAGGATGACGAGCATCGCGGCCATCATGGCGACGACCAGCCAGAAGGCATACGGCTCGTTCTCGCCCGGTACCGGCACGTTCATCCCGTAGATCGAGGCGATCAGGGTGAGCGGCAACAGGATCACCGACGCCGCGGTCAGGATCCGGAACGAGTCGTTCAGGCGATGGGTCAGGACGGACTCGTTCGTTGACTCGAGGGCCTCGATGACCTCCTTGTCGTTCTCGAGCGTGTCCCAGATCCGCTCGGCGGCGTCCGACACGTCGTCGAAGTAGATCTCCATTTCTTCGGCGAGGTAGCGCTGCTTCGTCCGCTCGAGGTCGCGCAGGACCGCGCGCTGGGGCCGGACGATCCGCCGGAAGTTGATGATCTCCTGCTTCGCGTTCGAGATGTCGCGGACGATCTCGCTCGACCGACCCTCGAGGATGTCGTCCTCGAGCTGGTCGAGCTTGTTGGCCATCTTGCGGAGCATCGGGAACGCGGCGTCGACGTTCGTGTCGACGATCCGGTACAGGAGATAGCCCGAGCCCTTCGAGAACGTCGACTCGCGGAGCTCTTCTCGCTGCTCCATCCGCTCGAACATCGCCTGGAGCGGCGGCAGCGGGTGCTCGGTCAGGGTGATCAGGTAATCGGGGCCGACGAACATGTCGACCTCGGCCGTCAGCAGCCGCCCGGACGTCTTCTCGAAGAACGGGAAGTGGAGGACGATGAACAGGTAATCGTCGTAGACATCGAGCTTGGCGCGCTGGTTGCGCGAGTAGACGTCCTCCCAGTCGAGCGGGTGGAAGTCGTAGTGCTGCTCGAGCCACTCGCGGTGGGCGAGGCGAGGATCCTCGATGTGGATCCAGCGGAGGCCGGCGGCCTCGACGACCTTGGGGTCGTCTACCTCGACGATGCCGGGCGCGTCGACATCACCGGCCGGATTCGGTCGGCGGAGCCGCGGGCGCGGGAGCGGCGGCAGGTTCGGCATCGACTGGGAGGCTTCATGGTGCGATCGGCCGCATCGTAGCCTGTCCGGGACGCCGCCGTCCCCCCAGGCGTCCATCGGTACCGGCGGCCCTCGCCAAACGGGTCATGGAGGACTCCTGTGCGGTCCGAGACCCCGTCGACTGCCGACGGGGTCTCCGCCGCGTGTCTCAGCCGGATCGGGACCGGGGCGGGACGTCCAGCCAGCCCTCGCGCAGGGCGCGGGTCGCGAGCTCGGTGCGCGATGCGAGGTCGAACCGCTCGAACAGCCGGCGGAGGTGCGACTCGACCGTCTTCGGGCCGATCCCGAGCCGCGCGCCGATCTCGTCATTCGAGCGGCCATCGACGACCAGCCGCACGACGTCGAGCTCGCGTTCGCTCAGACGGGCGAGGCCGCCGCTCGCTCGCGGCCGGATCGAGAAGGCCATCCCGCCGGCGGCGACCCGCCGGATCGCGTCGAGCAGCTCGGCGAGCGGCGCGGTCTTCAGGACGAACCCGGACGCGCCGAGTCGGAGCGCCGCCTCGGCGTATTGCGGGTAGTCGTAGGAGGTCAGGACGATGATCGCGGGGGCGTCGTCGGCGGTCTCGGTCAGCAGCCGCAGACCGGAGTCCGTGCCGAGCCGGATGTCGAGGAGCAGAACGTCGGCCGGGACGGCGGCGATCAGGGCGGTCGCCTCGGCGATCGAGCCGGCGGTGCCGGCGACCTCGATTCCGGGCTGGGCCGCGAGCAATGCCGCGGTGCCGTCGCGGACGACCGGGTGGTCGTCGACGATCAGGAGTCGGATCGGCGCCGTTGTCGGGTCCGTCAACGGGGTCGCCATTCGAGCGCGACGTGGGTCCCGCCCGTCGGCCAGCGCTTCACGTCGAGGATCGCCCCGATCTGCTCCGCGCGCTGGGCCATGTTCAGAAGGCCGAACCGGCCGGCCCGCTCGGCGGTGGCCGGAGCGTCGTCGGTGATCCCGGGCCCGGCGTCGTCGATCGCGAGCGAGATCCCGGCCGGGGTCGAGCGGTAGCGGACCACGATCGGCGGGCTGCCGTGCTTGACCGCGTTGGCCAGGGCTTCCTGGGCGACGCGGAAGATGGCGAGCTCGACATCGGGCGAGTGACGGACGTCGTCGGAGCGCTCGAGCCGCACCTCACCGCCGGCAAGGCGCTCGATCCGAAGGACGAGCCAGTCGAGCGCCGGCCCAACCCCGAGATCGTCGAGGATCGGCAGGCGAAGGTCGCCGCAGATCGCCCGCAGCCGGTCGGCGACCGTCCGCCCGATCTCGGCCCCCTCGGTGTCGCCCGACGCTTCGAGCCGCCGCACGAGGAGCGTCAGTTCCTGGAGCGCGTCGTCGTGGATGTCGGCGGCCAGCCGAGCTCGTTCCGCCTCGGTCGCCGCGACCACGAGGTCGCGCTGGAGCGTTGCCCGGGTCGCGAGGCGGGCGAGCGGCCGGACTGTGAAGCGCGCCGCCGCGATCAGACCGAGCAGCCAGAGGACCAGCGGCCAGGCCCAGGGATCGCCGGCGGAAGCGAGGGCGAAGAGTGGCGTCGCGCCCGCCAGGGCAAGCTCGGCCGACTGGAGAAGGCCGCTCGCGCCGAGCGACGAGGAAGCGCGCAGCTGGCCGAGATCGATCGGCCCGGCCGCGACGACCCCCGGGAGCAACGGGATCAGCGCCGTGAGAACGAAGAGGAGAACGTCGACATCCCTGTTGGCGTCACGGAAGGCGAAGCCGACCGAGGCGATCGTCGCGCCGAGCGCCAGCCCGGCGACGCCGAGGAAGATCATCCGGCGATCGTCGTCGTCCCGGATCAACGCGGTGAGACCGAGCGCGAGGGGAAGCATGCCGAAGATGATCAGGACCTGCGACGCGAAGACACCGGCCACCGAGCCGAGTGCCCCGACCGGCGCGGTCACCAGGGGAGTCGCGACGGCGACGACGAGCGGGATTGCGAGGCCGCGGAGCGCTTCGCCAAACCGCGCCGAGCGGAGCCACCACAGGCCGCCGATCAGGACGAGCAAGCCGGGCAGGACCGCCAGCTGTGACTTCCGGAACGCGCCCGTTCCGGGGTAGAAGTAGGAGTCCGCTTGCCAGGTCGAGGGCGAGCCTGCCGCGAGAGCCTCCGGTGAGATGAAGCTGACGAGCTCGATGGGCTCCGAGGCGATGCGCTCGAGATCGGCTGCGCTCCCAGCGGGAGTCGGAGCGGCCGGGTCGGTGCCGAGGATCGGGGGTGGCTGGTCGGGCTGGTCGACCGGCGGTTCGCCGTAGACGTACTGGGGAAGCACGAGCGTCGGGCGGCCGTTCACGTCCAGGGCGATGAAGCCGGCCCGGACGCCATCGCGGTCTGCCTGGCTGTTCGACTCGACCCAGTCGACGACGATCCGGCCGTCCGCGACGTGCCAGTGGATGCCCGTGTCGTAGGACCCGAAGACGGCGGCTGAGATCCCGGCCAGCACGGCGAGGATGGCGAGGCCCAGAGCGAGGCGGTCCCGGATCTGCTGCGCGGTCACGGTCGGAACGTAGCAGACCGCCTCGAACCGCCCGTACCGGGTTGTCCCGCAATGGCTCTCCGGGGAGTGCCGTCTGGGCGTTGCGCCCGCGGCACGGGACGATGACCGCGGCACGACTCCTGTTGCCGGCGTCCGTTCTGGGGAGCGGGCGCCGGCACGCTCAGCGACGCGCCGGGTACAGTCGCGCATGACCCGCCGGTCCGGACCGGCACAACCGAGGAGGGACGGATGACGGCGGTTCTCGAGGCTCACGGCTTCGGCAAGCGATATCGACGACGGACGTGGGCGCTGCGCGGCGTCGACCTGACGGTGCCCGAGGGGAGCATCACCGCCCTCGTCGGGCCGAACGGCTCAGGCAAGTCCACCCTGATCCGGACCTGGATCGGGTTCGAGCGACCGACCGAGGGCCGGCTCGTCACGGGCGGCATCGATCCCGGGGCCGACCGGGCGGCGGCGGTCGCCAAGGTCGGCTACGTCCCGCAATCGCCGTCGCTCTACGGCAGCCTGACGGTCGCCGAGCACATCACCCTGGCGACGACCCTTCGCGAGGGCTTCGACGCGCAGCTCTCCGCCCACTACATCGAGCGCCTGTCGATCCCGTTGACGGCCCTCGCGTCGGAGCTGTCCGGTGGCGAGCAGGCCCAGGTCGGACTGGCCCTCGCCCTCGGCACCCGGGCCCGGATCCTGCTCCTCGACGAGCCCCTCGCGAGCCTCGACCCGCTCGCCCGGCGGGAGTTCCTCCACGTCCTCGTCGACGCCGTGCGGTCGGAGGGCCACACGGCGCTCCTCTCGTCCCACGTGATCACCGACATCGAGCAGGCGTGCGACCGGCTGATCGTCCTCGGCAAGGGCCACACCCTGCTCGACCTGTCGATTTCCGAGGCGCTCGCCCACCATCGGGTCGTCGACGGCGCGACGGCGTTGGCCAGCACTGACGGTCTCGTCGGCTCCTTCCCGTCGCCCGGCGGCGATCCCCTGAGCCTGATCCGCGTCCCGTCCGCCCAGCCGCTGACAGTGGACGCGCCGCCCATCGGGCGGCCGGCGACCCTCGAGGAGGTCGTCATCGGCCACATGGCGGCCGGGCGCATCCGGCGGACCGCCCCTGCGGTCGAGGTGGCGGCGTGATGCTGACCGCGACCCGCCTCACCTACCGGATCAATCGCTTCGAGGTCCGGGCGATCCTGGCCGCGACGATCGTCTCGGTGCTCGTCACCGCAGTCATCCTCGGCTGGATCCGCTCGAGTGGCTACGCCCAGTGCG
Organism: Chloroflexota bacterium; assembly: GCA_031365595.1. GTDB lineage: Bacteria > Chloroflexota > Limnocylindria > Limnocylindrales > CSP1-4 > CF-46. The sequence goes on from JANLYK010000250.1 coordinate 6,183, forward strand.
TCGGCGGCGACGTCCAGATGTCGACCGTCTGCTTCGAGCAGGAGGACATCGGGCGGTGGGCGACCCGGATCGCCGGGATGTCCCTTCAGCTCGCGGGCGCCTTCCCGCTCCTGGCCGGCCTGCTGCTCGGCGTCCCGCTGGTCGCCCGCGAGCTCGACAAGGGCACCGCCCGGCTGGCGTGGTCGCTCGGGCCGTCGCGTGGCCGCTGGTACATCCAGAGGGTCGTGCCAATTCTCGTTCTCGTCGTGCTGACCGCGCTCACGATCGGTCTGGTCGCCGAGCAGCTGACGGCCCTCTTCAATCCCGGTGTCGACCTGTCCAACTCCTTCGTGAGCTTTCGTGGTCGCGGGCTCCTGCTCGCGACCAGCGCCCTCCTCGTCGGATCGGTCAGCGTCGCTGTCGGGGCGGTCGTCGGTCGCCAGATCCCGACGCTCGTCCTCGCCCTCCTCCTCGGCGGCCTGACCCTGCTGGCGATCGGCGAGGTCGACCGGAAGCTGCTTGCCAGCGAAGCCGTCCCGCTCACCGGCGAGAACTACTACACCCACGACCTGACCATGGGCGAGGGTCGCTTCCAGCTCCCCGACGGCCGTCTCGTGACCTGGGACGAGCTGGTGGTGATCGAGCCCGCGGCAATGAACGGCGAGTTCAACTACCCGTTCGTCGACTCCGGCATCCCCCGCACCCGCTACCAGGAGATCGTGGGGCGCGAGGGCGTCGTCCAGGTCGTCCTGAGCCTCGGATTCCTTGCGGTCGGCGCGGTCGTGGTCAGCCGGCGCCGCCCCGGCTGAGGATCGGGAACCGCCGGGAGTTTCTCTCTCCAGCGAACAGAAGACGGGGTTTCGAGTCGATGTGCCGGTTCGATGAGCGTGTCGAGACCGTTGGCGAGCCCACGCGCGGCCCGGAACCCACGTCAGGCGCGCCCATGGTGGGAGTCGGGCCCGGCGCGAACTCCCCACGCCGCCGGTTCCGCGCGAATCCGTTCACTGCAGAGAGAAAGTCGGCCAGAGGCCGATAATCGGGTGGTGAGCCACGCCCTCGCCGTCTTCGACTCGACCGCCGAGCGCGCCTTCCGCGACCTGCGCGGCTGGGCGGCCGGACGACTGCCGGCCCTCGCCCGGCTCGAGACGGCGCCCTGGCTCGGGATCGCGGTCGCGCTCGTCGTGTGGGGCCTCGTCGTCGTCTTCGCCGAACCGTGGGGCCGGCTGTGGGGCACCGGCCAGGACGCCCGCTGCTACTGGCAGGCGACCCTCGCCGACCCGTACCTCCACTCCGACTGGAACGATCCGATCGCCTACGTCTACTCGCCCGCGTTCCTCCAGCTCGTGACGCCGCTGACCGCCCTGCCCTGGCAGCTGTTCATGGCCGCCTGGACAGCCGTCCTCCTCGCAACAGTCCGGTTCCTGACGGGCCCGCGGCTGCTGGCGGCAGGCGTGCTCTTCCCCTTCGCGGCGATGGAGGTCGCAGGCGGCAACGTCTCGCTGCTGCTGGCCGCGGCGATCGTGCTCGGCTTCCGCTGGCCGGCCGCTTGGGCGATCGTCCTGCTCACGAAGATCACGCCCGGCATCGGGCTGCTCTGGTTCGCCGTCCGCCGCGAGTGGCGCCAGCTCGCGATCGCGCTCGGGGGGACGGCCGCGATCGCGCTCGTCTCGTTCGTGATGCTCCCGGACCAGTGGCGGGACTGGATCGACGTTGTGATCCGGAACGCGACCGGCGGCAGGAGCGGGACGTGGGCGTCGGTGCCGATCCCGCTCTGGATCCGCCTGCCGGCTGCGATCGCGCTCGTCGTCTGGGGCGCCCGGACGGGCCGGCGCTGGACGGTTCCGCTCGCCTCGATGCTCGCCTTGCCCGCGGTCTGGTACGGGGGCCTGTCGATGCTCCTGGCCGTCATCCCGCTCCTGCCCGGCCATTGGGCCGACGGCCGCACGCGACCAGGCCCGTCGAAGTCGGCGGTCAGGCCCTGACGGGCACGGTCAGCGCGACCGTCAGCCCGCTTGCGACATCGCCGCTGATCGTGCCCAGCTGGTGGACCCCGTCGTCCTCCCCGAACACGTTGTCGCCACTGAGCGAGACGCCACTCATCGTCCGGACGCTGCTCTCGTAGCCGGTCGTGGCATACACGAGATTGCAGGCGTCCTCAGGGAGGGCGATCTGTGACGTCGCGATCTTGTTGGCCTCGTCGGTGGCGGCCTCGAGGTCCGTGTAGACCTCGAAGTGGATGTGCGGCCAGCGACCCTGGTAGCAGGCCGGGAAGATGCTCTGGAAGGTGACGACGCCCGAGCCGTACGCCGCCTGGACGCCGCGCAGGTAGTTCTCGTTCGCGGCGGCCTGGGAGTACAGCGAGTAGTTGCCGGCCTGGTCGCAGTGCCAGACGTAGACGGCAGCGCCCTGGAGCGGGGCGCAGCCGTTGGCGGCGTCCTGGATCGTGAGCTGGATCGTGAGCGGTACGCCGGTAGCTTTCTTGGTCGAGGAGCCGAAGCTGGTCGTGATGTCCTCGCGCACGATCTGACTCTGGGCGAGGACGTTCGGGCCGTTCGAACCGTCGCCCGGGTACGGCCCGGCGGTCTCCTCGAGGATGACGTCGCAGGCGGCGTCGGCGCTGGCACCGGCGACGGCCGATGTGCTTGTGCCGGCGGTCGCCGAGGCAGAGTCGAGGCCAGCGGCGAGCCCGATGCGCCCGGGGCGCAGCCGGTGATCGACATCAGGCCGGCGCTGATCGTCCTGAAGCCCGCGAGCTTCAGGACCTGGCGCCGGTCGATGAGCGTCGAGAGGTCGTAGACGAGACCGCGGTCGGTCTCCTCGAGTTGCTCGTGAAGGGCGATCTCGCGGGTCGGGCTGGGCGGCTGGGCCGTCGGGCGGTCTCCTGTCGGGCGGGTCCGGGCGAATCGTGCCGCGTGACCGGCGCCAGTGTCGTCAACAGAAACCTGCAACTTCATGAGAGTCGGCCGATCAGGTCGAGCCGCCCGGCTCCTCGACCTTGGCGGGTCGGTTCGGCCGGACGCGCAGGAGCACGACGACCGCACCCACGAGGAACACCGCCGCCCCGATCCAGAACGGGCCGTCCGGACCGGCTACGGTCGAGACCCCCGCCCCGACGATGGGCCCGATGATCCCCGCGGCGTACAGGGGCAGGTAGACCAGGTTGAGGGTCTGCGAGCGGCGCTCGGCCGGGACCTCGGTCGCGAGGAGGCTGAAGACCATCGCTCCGACCAGCCCATTGGCCGCGGTGAAGATCAGGACCGACAGGGCGAGCGCCGGCACCGTCACCACCAGCGGGACCGCGATCAGGGCCAGACCGCCCACGAACAGCGACGTGATCAGGACCGGCCGGAACCCGATCCGATCGCCGACCGGCCCACCGAACGGCGCAATCAGTGCCCCGACGAGGGCTGCCGTCCCGGCCACGAACCCGATGGACGACGCCAGCCCTGGACCGACCCCGACGATCTGCTCCACGACCAGAGCCTGGTACGGCCGGCTCATCTGGTTGGCCAGGAAGGCGACGCCGTAGATCGCGAAGATCCGGCGGACCACCGGATCGCCGAGGACGCTCCGCAGCGCGCCATACGCGAGGGGCAGCACGCGGCCCTCCGGCACGACCGCCGGCCGGACCTCGTTCGAGCCGTACCAGACGAGGGCGCCGGCGGCCAGCGACAGGACCGCGGGCACCCAGAACATCGCTGACAGCGACCAGCCGAGCGTGTCGACAAGGATCCCACCGAGCGTCGGGCCCACGGCGAACCCGATCGGGCCCGACGCCCCGAAGATCGCGATGACGGTCCCGATCCGGTGACGCGGCACGACGTCCCGGATCGCGGCCAGCATCACCCCGGTGTTCCCGAGTTGAAAGCCGATCAGGAGAATACTCAGGGCGAGCTGCCACGGCTCCCGCGAGAGGGCGACGCAGACGAACACGGCCGCCTCGACGAGACAGCTGCGGACAATGACCGCCTTCCGGCTGTACTTGTCGGCCCACACGCCCCACAGCGGCACGAGCGGCATCCCGACGACGAACACGAGCGCCGAGAACAGGCCGACGAAGGGTGCGCGATCCGCCTCGGGGACGCCGACGTCGCGCAGGTACGGAGCCAGAAACGAAAACACCTGGGCGACCCCGAGGCCCTCGATCATCGAGGTGATCCAGAACACCACCACGATCCGCTTCCAGTCGGAGCGGCCGTCGCGCTCCCGATCGCGTTCGGGGACGGCGAGGGGCGGCGCGGAGGGTCCGGTAGCAGCGGTCGACATGGCGCCGAAGGGTAGCGGTTCGCGCCGAACCGGCGAGCGCTGCCTCGACGTATCCTCGGTCGAGGAGGTGCAGCGCGATGATCGGTCGGCTCATGACTCGGCTCGTCGACGCCCAGGCAGGCTGGGCCCGGCCGTTCGGGGACTTCAACCACCGCTGGCTGTCCGCGCTGTTCCGGCCGATCCGACCGGTGAAGGACGTCCTCCACGGCAGGTGGCTCGGCCACCCCGTCCACAGCGCGACGACGGACATCCCGGTCGGCGCCCTCGTCGTCGCGATCGTCCTGGAGCTCGCCGGCCAGCACACGGGCGCAGATCTGGCCGTGGTCGTCACGTTGGTCGGCATGGTTGCGTCGCTCGTCACCGGCCTCGCCGACTACTCCGAGACCGATGGAACCGCACGCAGCCGGGCGACGGTCCACGGCACGATCATGATCGTGTCCTATGGCCTGCTCGTGATCTCGATGGCGCTTCGGGTCGGCGCGGCGCCGGACCGGACCCTGCCGGCCCTCCTCGTCGTCGTCGCATTCCTCACGGTCTCGGTCGGTGCGGCCATCGGCGGCGACCTCGTGTACCTGATCGGGACCCACGTCAATCGCCACGCCTGGCGCGGCGCCGGCGCGAAGTGGATCAAGCTCGACCTCGGCGGCCTTGCGGACATTCCGGAGGGCGGCCCGACGAAGCTGAAGGCCGGGATCAACGAGCTGGCCGTGATCCGGGAGGGCGACCGGATCCTGGCCGTCCACGCCCAGTGCGCCCATGCCGGCGGTCCGCTCGGTGAGGGAACAGTGGTCGGCGGCGTGATCGAGTGCCCGTGGCACGGGTCCCGCTTCCGGCTCGCAAACGGCCACGTCGTCCGCGGCCCGGCGATGTACGACCAGCCCGCGTATGACGTCCGGCGGGCGGAATCCGGCGACGGCTGGGAGGTCCGACGCCAACCGGCCTGACGCGTGGCTGGCGGAAAGGAGGAGGCCCCGTGAAGACATGAGCCCGGCCACGATCCCTCTCCCGGTTCCCGGCCTGGTCGTCCTGATCGGGCCGGCCGGCGCCGCAAATCCACGCTCGCCGCGCGACTCTTCGATCCTTCCGACATTCTCTCGTCGGATGCCCTCCGGGCGGCGATCAGCGGTGACGCCACCGATCAACGCGCGACGCGTCCGGCGTTCGCCATCCTCCATCGGGAGGCTCGCCGGCGCCTCAGCCACGGCCGCCTGGTCGTCGTCGACGCCACGAACGTCGAGAACACCGCGCGCACGCCCCTGATCCGCCTCGCCAGTGCCGCCGGCGTGCCGGCCACGGCGATCGTCATCGCCGCGTCGCCGGTCCGTGTTCACGCCCGGAACACGGGGCGGGTGGGCAGGGTCGTGCCCGTCGAGGTGGTCGATCGGCACCTGGCGGTCCTCGCCGGGTTGGGCGCGACGGCCGGCGTGATCGGCGAGCGCCTCCGGGCGGAAGGGTTCGCAGCCGCATTCGTGCTCTCGAGCGACGCGGAGCTGGACTCCGCACAGGTCATCCTGGTCGCTGATCAGCCGTCGCGGACCCGGCCGAACGGCCGCGCCCGGAGCTCGATCCACACGCCGTTGCGGAGGTAGACGTCAGCCCGGCAGACCTCGAGCGCAGCCTGCTCGTCCGCCGCCCGGACGAGCACGATCGAGGCCGACACGTCGGCGAAGGCACCGACTTCGACCACGATCCCGTCGCGTTTGAGTTGTTGCATCCGGGCGACGTGCTCGGCGCGAAACGGGATGCGCGTCTCGTCGGCATCGGGCGCGTATGTGGCCTCGACAAACCAGATCGGCTCGATCGGGACGAGTCCGGCGGCTGGCGTTGGCATGGCGGGGTCGGGCATCGGGCGTTCTCCGGCGACGGTACGGTGGGCGGGCGACGTCAGGCGGGCGGGGCCGATCCGCCTGCGATCAGGACGATGGCCACGCCGGCCATGATGATCCCCGCCAGGTGGGTCCGGGTGACGCGCTCGCCCAGGAGGGCCACGGCGAGCACGACGGTCGTGACCGGGTACAACGAGCTGAGGGTCGCGGCGACGTCGAGCCGGCCGGCCTGGGTGGCGAGGATGTATAGGCCGTTGCCGGCAAGGTCGAGGACCGCGACCGCGACGACGGCCGGCAGGATCGAGCCAGGCACCCGCCACGGCCGGCGACCGAGTGCGACGAGCAGGACGATCGGGACGAGCGCACCGACCTTGATCAGTGCGAGCGGCCAGACGATCTGATGCTCGGGAAATGCGCCGACGAGGACGTTGAACGTTCCGAGGCCGAGCCCCCCGACGACGCCGTACTCGATCCCGGAGGGGCGGCCGTCCGGGTCGGTGCTGCGCGAGACGAGCACCACGGCGACAAGCGCGGCCACGATCCCGACCAGCACGGGTGTCGCCGGCCATCCCTCCGTCACGATCCCGACGGCAACTGGCAGGCTGGCTGCGATCAGCCCCGTGACCGGCGCGACGACGCCCATCCGGCCGACCGCCAGGCCCGTGTACAGGCCGAGGATTCCCGCCACGCTGAATGCGCCCGCGACGAGGGCCAGGATGATCGTCGTCTGGCCGGGCAGCGGACCGCCGACGAGGAGCCCGAGCGCGAGCATTGCCGCGACCCCGATCGAGTCGACCCCGATCGCGATCCCGAGGACCGGTGCCCGCCGACCCGTCCAACCGCCCCCGAAGTCGCCGGCGCCCCAGGCAACGGCCGAGGCAAGTCCGAAGACGACGACGGCGAGGCCCGGTCCGGTCGGGTCAGCCGTGGGCGACGCCCGCCGTGATCGGTTCGATCGGGGCGTCATCGACCTCGGTCGGGCCGACGAGCTCGACGACGGAGTCGGCCGCCGCGTGGTAGCGGTCCGATGTCGTCAGGTAGATCACCTGGAAGTCGCGCGAGATCTCGCGGAGCAGCTCCAGCGCGCGCTTCGCCCGCTCGTCATCGAGGGTGATGAACGGGTCGTCGAAGATGAGCGGAGGGCGGCGATCGCCGGTCACGAGCCGGACGAGGCCGAGCCGGGCCGCGAGGTACACGAGATCGAGGGTGCCCTGGCTGAGCGAGCGGACGTCGACCCAGTCGCCCTTCTCGGGCGCGTGGAGACGCAGATCGAGGGTCTTGTCGTCGACCGCGACGCGCCGATAGCGGCCGCCGGTGATCCGCTCGATGTCGCCGACCATCCGGCGCTCGAGGAAGCGAGTCACGGTCTTCATCGTCGCCTGCTCGGCGAGCTCGATCTCCTTGAGGGTCCGGTCGTAGACGCGCGTGCGGCGCTGGAGAGCCGCGAGCTGCTCTTGCCAGCCAGCGAACCGTTCCGAGTGCCCCGCCACCTGCTCGGCATCGACTGCGTTGGCCTCGACCCGAGCGCGGGCGTTCGCTTCGTCGTCGCGGGCCCGCTCGAGGCCGGACTCCAGATCGCGGACCTCGACCTCCAGCCGTTCACGAGCGCGCGGTTCCTTGGCGATCGGCCCGAGCGCCTCGAGGGCGTGGGTCTTCTGCTCGACTTCGAGCGCCGCCCCGTCGCGCTGGCCGGGCAGCGTGTCGATGGGCTCCGTGCCGACCAGGCCCTCGAGCTGGCCACTCAGCCGATCGATCCGGCCAACGTGCTCCTGTTCGCTCACGAGCAGCGCCTCCGCCGCGGCGACGTCCTCCAGCCCGAGTCCGGTCAGCTGTTGGGCCGTATCCGCTTCGGCCTGGCGGAGCTCCTGTTCCATCTCGGACCGGCCACGCAGGCGCCGGTCGATCTGGACGTCGCGCAGCTCGGACGTCATCCGATCGCTGCGGCGCAGCCACCAGGCGACGAACGCGAGGATGAAGCCGATCCCGGCCGCCGCGCCACCGAGCATCTGCGGTGCCGTCCCGAGGTCGAGAATCTTCAGCTGGCGGGTGAGGAACGTTGCGCCGGCCACGATCAGCCCGACAAGGACGAGGCCGATCGCGATCCGCGACAGCGGTCGCCAGGTCGGCTCGGGCGGGACCTCGAAGGACACCTCAACCTCGCCCGCCAGGGCGGCGCGGAGCTCGCGGATCTGACCATCGAGCCGTTGCAGTCGATTCACGACCTGCTGGAGGACGGGCAGCGGGTCCTCGGACGGGTGGGTCGCGTGCAGCTCGGCGAGCTCCTCGGATACTGCGACGGCCTGGCGATAGCGTTCGAAGCGCTCCTGGGCGTTGATCCGCTCGGCGCTGAATCGTTCTGCCTGGCGCGCCTTGTCGAGGAGCGACCGACGCTCGGCCAGGCTCGCTTCCGTATCGGCCCGGCGCTCGCGCGCGCCGGACAGCGTGTCCCGGTCGCGCTCGAGCTGGGCCAGCGCGAGCTCACCCTGCTCGACGGCGAGTCGGGCCTGTTCGACGGCATCCTCGGCGGTCTTCAGCCGGCCCGGGTTCTTGGCGCCCTTGGTATTCAGGTCGTAGAGCGCCTTCTCGAGCTTGCGTCGCGCACGGGACGTGCCCCGGTCAGCGCCGCTGATCGAGGCCTGGAGGCGATCTCGGAGGGCAGCCTCGTCGCGGTCGAGATCGGCCAGCTCCTGGTGGCGAACCGATGCGGTCGAACGGAAGAACGCCTCGCTCGGAATGCCGGTCAGCTCGGCGATCGCCTGGTCGGCCAGCGTCGGGTCCGTGATCGTCGTCCCATCCAAGTCGAGCTTGACGGTGCCCCTGGCGCCGCGGAACGCCTTCTCGAGCGTACCCGCCCGGGCGCCTCGCTCGTCGTCCTCGACCTCGAACGCGAGGCTGATCACCGGTCGGGCGTCGTCGGCCGCGTCCCACGAACGGAGGGCGTCGATGTCTGCCCCGCCGCTCGTCACCTTGCGGGTCAGGGCGAGCTCGATCGCGCGCTGGATCGTCGTCTTGCCGGCCTCGTTCGGGCCGTGCACGATCGTGAGGCCGGGAGAAAGCGGGATCTCCAGCTCGCGGTAGCGCCGGAAGTCGCGGAGCGTCAGCCGGGTGATCCTCACAAGGTGACCTCGTGGCCGGCGAGCAGGAGGCGGCCGAGGCGCAGGACGTCGCGCAGCTCGGCGGCGTCGTCGGTGGCGGTCGAGGAACCGTCGGCCGCGGAGCTGTCGGCCAGGGAGCTGCCGGCTTCAATCTCCGCGATTCGCCCTTCGACGTTGCGGATGAAGGCGCCCGGGATCGTGTCCGGCGACGGCAGCACGCCCTCGGTCAGGGCCGGCATCGACAGGTCACGGACACGGATCTTCAGGAAGCGGCTCTTGAGCCGTTCCTCGACCTCGTCGATCGAGATGTCGAGCTCGTCCGGGCGGACGCCCGTCAGGCGCGCATCGATGATGAGGTCCGGATCGGCCTTCGCGCCGAGGAGGTCCACGAGTGCCGGCTGGTCGACGAGTCCGGCGGCGTCGACGTCGAGCTTTTCGAAGCGGGTCCTGCCGACCACGCGCTCGCTGATCGTGACGGTCCGCGCGCCGGCCTTCTCCTCGAGCTCGACGAGGAGGACCTTGCCGGCCCCGTCCTGGGTGACCGCGACCGGTTCCGGTGCGCCGGCGTAGGCGTAGGTCGTGGACCCGGCCTTGCCCTGCTGGGCCGAGTGCCAGTGGCCGAGGGCGAGGTAATCGAGCCCCGTCGCCTCGATCTCCTCGCGGGTCACCACGACCTCGTCGCGATCGGTCCGGTCAGGGATCGCGAGCGAGCCGTGGACCATGCCGACGTGCCACGTCGCGCCATCGCCGGGACTGACCTTGAGGTCGCGGAGCGGGCTGTGTGGGGCACGCTTGGTGGCGAACACGAGGCCGTGGACGATCACGTCGCAGGCGCCGAGGTGGACGCTCGGACGGTCCGGGGTGAGGACCGTGACGAGGTCGTCATCCTCGGTCGAGCCTGCCAGCGCGGCGAGATCGTGGACCCGGTACAGCGAGGCGCGGTCGTACACGTCGTGGGTGCCGGGGATGATCACGGTCCGGATCTTCGCGGCGACGAGGCGCTTGAGTTCCGCGGCGACGCGCTCGACCGAGCGGCGCGGCTGGGTGTTCGAGTCGAACAGATCGCCCGCGATCAGGACGACATCGACCTTCTCGGCGATGGCGAGATCGATCGACGCCTGGAACGCGGCGAACTGGCGTTCGCGCTGGGCGGCGGCCTGCTCACCGAGATCGGCGTGACGCGCGCCGAGATGGATATCGGCGGTGTGCAGCAGTCGGAGCATCCGTCGGGCTGACCTCCCTGTGCCGTCGCGGGTGGGGCGACGAGGCGGCGGTGGCCCGTCCAGGCCGAGGACGCGTCCTGTCCACGTTCTGGAGCGAGCGAGGCGCCCCCTGGCCCTCGCCCGCCACCCTGACTCTCGCCCACCATTGTGACAGGTAGGGTGACGCGGCGGAACGAGCGGGCTGGTGGCGCAACCTCCGGCTGTCACATCTCACCGTCAATCGTGGTCCTCGACGCAGGGTCTCCGGCCGAATCGATCGTCTCGGGCGCGGGCGACCCAGTCGCGGCTGGTGATCCGCGTGTCCCGGCTGTTGCAACGCGCGTTTCCGGGGATCGGTATATGGTCAGGCCATCGAACCACCCGTGCGCCCCGAGACAGGGACTCCATCACGGCACCTGGATAGCGCGGCGCCGGCCGTTCCCGACGCATCCGCTCCCCTCGCGCTTGTGGTGTGGCCGTCCTCGATGGGACCGCGGGACCAGCGACTGCCAGAGGAGAGGAAGGCTTCGTGACCTACGCCGATCGAACATTGAGCTGCGTCGACTGCGGGGTGGAATTCATCCACTCAGCCGCCGATCAGGAGTACTACATCCAGAAGGGCTTCGTGTCCGACCCCAAGCGGTGCACGAGTTGCCGAGCCAGTCGCCGGGCCACCCGCGACTCCGGAAGCGACGTCCGCGACATCGGCGGGCCTCGTGGCTACGAGCGTGGCGACGATCGGGTCGCTCGCGAATATTTCGCGGTCGTTTGCTCATCGTGCGGCAACCAGGCGCAGGTTCCATTCAAGCCGCGCATGGATCGGCCCGTCTACTGCTCCGATTGCTTCCGCCAGGTCAAGCCCGACTGACGCTGACCTGAGCCGATCCCGGTCGTGCGCGGTGGACCCAGACCTGCGCCCCGGACCCCCTCGCCAGACGCCCCGGTCCCGGACCGGGGCGTTCGCGATTCCGGGCTTCCTTGTGGGCGTCAGCGTGCGTCGACTGACTCGATCGCGAACGGAGGTCCCGAGCCGGCGCGTTCTTCACCATGTACTCCCCCAGGGACTCTCAAAGAAAGTTCGGCGGCGCGTTGGGGTGGCCCTGGGCCGGCGATCGAGCATTGCCGAGCACGACCGCGGCCGCCCGTACCCGAGCTGAGGGCTCGAATCGGGCTGAAGCCCGCCGTACGAGTCCCTCCAGGACTACCTGACAAAGTCGCAGGCCTGGCGATGGGCTTCCGACCGGGGCGTCGGTCGCGCTAGATCCGGAACACATCTCCGCGCCGGTAGCGATACCGGCGTCGGCCGCGCCAGACCGTGACCCGACCAGCGCCGTGGACCTGCCAGGCGCCGTCCTTGCCGACCAGGGCGGTCTCCTCGTCGATGCCGAGCGCGACGATGCCGCGCGGCGCCTGGAGCACGAACGTCGCGGACACCGCCTCCGGGAAGAAGTCGTAGTGCGGGATCACCATGGCGCCCGGCACGAGATCGAGGCCGTCCTCCCAGCGCAGCGGCCAGATCATCCGCCGCTTCCTGAACTCGAAGTGTCGGTCGGCGAGGGCCATCGCCCCGGCCGAGCAGCCCGCGATCGTGGCGCCTCGGGCGTGGGCGGTGACCAGGGCGTCGCCGACGGCCGAGCCGACGAGCGCGTCGCTGAGGTGGCCGGGTTTGCCGCCCGAAAGATAAATGAGGTCAGCCTCGCCGATCGCCTGGACGTGGGCCAGGTCGTCGGCATCGAAGCCATCCCGGACGAGGACCTCCTCGACCTCCGCCCCGAGACCGGAGAAGTGCTCGACGCCCATCGCCGCCCAGCGCCGGAAGACCTCCTCCCCGTCGGGCCAGGACGCGGTCGGCACGATCGCGACCCGCGGCCGGGAACGCCCGATCGCGGCCAGGAGCGACTCGTCGATGTCGCGCATCGCGGGCAGGAACTCCCCGGATCCAACGAGCGCAATGGGTCCCGGTCCCGGCATGGGGCTGAGCATATCCGTGGCTGTGCGACACTGCCCGGCACATGACCCGCGCCCAACGCTGGACCCTCCTTGCCGCGATCGTGGCCTCCGGAATCGTGTTCCTCGACAGCACGATCGTGAACCTGGCCCTGAAGCGGATCGGCGAGGAACTTCCGACAACCACCTCGCTCGGGGTGCTCGAGGCCCAGGCCTACATCGGGAGCGGCTATCTCGCGGTCCTGGCCGCGCTCCTGATCATCGCCGGCGCCCTCGCCGACCGCTACGGCCGGCGCCGGATGTTCATCATCGGGCTCGTTTCGTTCGGGTTCATCTCGGTGCTCTGCGGCATCGCCCCGACCATCGAGTTCCTGATCCTCGCCAGGCTCCTTCAGGGAGCCGCCGGGGCCGTCCTCGTGCCGGGCTCGCTGGCAATCATCACCGCGGCATTCGACGGGCCGGTCCGGGCGCGGGCGTTCGGCATGTGGGCCTCGGCCACCTCGGCCCTGACCCTGCTCGGCCCGATCGTCGGCGGGCTGCTGGTGGACAACCTGTCGTGGCGGCTCGCGTTCCTGATCAACGCCCCGCTGGTCGCAGTCGCGATCTGGGCGGCCGTCCGCCACGTTGACGAATCGCGCGACCGAGACGCGCGCGGCCACTTCGACTGGCTCGGCTCGCTGGTCGGTGCGCTGGCGGTCGGCGGCCTTGCGTTCGGCGCGATCCGCGGCCAGGAATCGCAATGGGCGGATGGGATGGCCTGGTCCGCGCTCGCCGTCGGGGGGTTCTGCCTCGTCCTGTTCCCGATCCTGATGGCGATCCGGCCCCTGCCGCTCGTTCCGCTGGCGCTGTTCCGGAACCGCGAGTTCGCCGCGATCAACCTCGCGACGTTCCTGATCTATGGCGCCCTGTACGTGTCGTTCAGCTACACCGCCCTGCTCTACCAGGGAACGCTCGGCTACAGCGCGACCGGGGCGGCGATCATCGGCCTGCCGGCCGGCGTCCTGATCGCGACGCTGTCGGCCCGGATCGGCGGTCTGACGAGCCGCTACGGAACGCGGATCTTCCTCGTCGCGGGTCCCCTGATCGTGGCGGCGGGGCAGCTCTGGCTCGCCCGGATCCCGGCCACCTCGACACCGTGGATCGCCGAGCTCGCCCGGCCGGCCTCGCTCATCCCGCCGCTCGACGCCGTCATCGACGTGCTGCCGTCGACACTCGCGTTCGGGGCCGGGATGGCAATGGTCGTCGCGCCGCTCACCACCACCCTGATGGGCTCGATCCCGGGTCGGTACGCCGGCCTCGGATCCGCGATCAACAACGCCCTGTCGCGGGTCGGCCAGCCGTTGATCTTCGCCCTGATCTTCGTCGCGATCACCGCTTCGTTCTACTCGACCCTGGCGGCGCGCGTGGAGGGCCTCGACCCGGCCGATCCGGCCCTTCGAGCAGCGGTCGTCCCGCTCAATCCGCCGCGCCCCGGGACGCCGGCCGAGCTCGTCGCCGCGGCGCGCAGTGCGTCGGTCGACGCGTTCCATCTCGCCGCCCTCGTCTCGGCTGGCTTGATGATCGCCGGTGCGGCCGTGTCGGCCGTCGGAATCCGCTCGCGCGCCGGGACGGCGTCAGCGACCGATTCGTCCCGGTCGGCGACGGGTTCGGCGGCGGAGGTCCCGCCGGGCCCCGGCTGACCGTCTGCGCCGGACATGCGTCGGATCTGGGTCGGATATGGGTCGGGATATGAAGAGACCGGGCGTTGGGCCGCCCGGTCTCGTCGGTGCTCGGGGTCCTGTCCTGACCCGCTCAGGCAGGCGGCGCCTCGTCGCGATCGTCGACGGCGGCGACCGGCGGCGCGGCGGGAGCCGACGGGGCCGGCGCGCTGGGGGCGGCCGGAGTGGACGGTGGCGTCGCTGTCTTCGAAGCCGAGAAGTCGGGCATGGCCGGCTTGTCGACCTGGTATTCCTGCCAGGCACCCAGGGCCATGACGGCTCCACCACCGGCGTACAGGAGCAGCGACAGGATCCCGGGGATCCCGAGGATGCTGGTGTAACCGAGCCACTCGAGGAGGGTGATCACCGCGAACAGGGCGACGATCGCCGAGATCCCCAGCACGATCAGCGACGGCGCGATCGGCCAGTTGATGTTCTGATTGGGTGCGTACTTGAGATACAGGACCGCGAGGACCGCGATGGCCCCGATCAGAGCGATCGAGCCGACGCCGAAGCCGCGAGCCACGAGTCCGATGATCCAGGCGAGGATGACGATCCCGGCGCCGGCCGCCGTCATCCGCTCACGCGAATTGAACTTGTTCCAGGCCTCCTGGAGTTGTGCCACTGTCGCTCCCTCTCATTGGTCGCCCCGTGGGCGGGTGTACCCCCGATCGGGGCCTAGCGTACTCACGTTCGCACGCCGAATCCAGACCCGACGATCGTCCGGTCACATCCTGACCGCATGCGGCGCGTGAACATCGTCGCCCGACGGGCCTGACCGGCCGAGCCGGCGCTCGCGGTCATCGAACCCGGAATGCCTCGCCGTGGCCGGGGATGACGATGTCGGCAGCCGCGAGGACGCGCGCCCGCTGCGCCTCGAGGACCGCCTGATCGGGGGCGTACGGATCGATCTCGGGCGTCCGATCCTGGCGCCACCATAGATGGGTCAGGGCATGGACCCCATTGTCGGCCTCGACGATCAGCGACGCGTCCTGGTCGGTGTGGCCGGGAGTCTGCCAGAGCGTGACGTGATTGCTCAGTTTCCAGCCGTCGCCTTCGTGGTCGAGCCACAGGTCGTCGCGGTAGCGGCTGTCGAAGTCGATGACCTCGGCGTTCGGGAACAGCGCGACATTCAGGGTGTGGTCCGGGTGGTGGTGGCTCAGGAACACGTGGGTGACCGCCTCCGGCTCCACGCCGAGGGCGGCCAGCGGGTCGAGAATGAGGCCGCGAGCCGCGACGAGACCCGGGTCGGCGACGATGATCGTGTCGCCGTCGCGGATCAGGCTGATGCTGCTGCCGACCCGGTGATCGTCGCGAACATAGCCGGCGTGGAGGACATCGACGGTCGTCACGGGATGAGGATAGGCCCCAGATCGTCCCACGGACCGGGCCAACGGACGTGTCGCCGGCGCCCGATGGCATGCTCGATCGATGACCAACACCACGGGTCCCGCGGACCTCGTCCTTTCCGGCGGCCATGTCCACACGGTCGACCCGACCCGCCCGCGGGCGGAAGCCGTTGCGGTTCGTGGCGAGCGGATCGTCGCGGTCGGCTCGGCCGCCGACATCGCGGGTCTGATCGGGCCGCGCACGCGGGTCGTCGATCTGGCCGGCCGGCTCCTCGTGCCCGGCTTCCAGGATGCCCACATCCACCCGATCTTCGCCGGCGTCGACCGCCTCCAATGCGACGTCCGCGACGGCCGCGGCCGCGCCGCCGTCCTCGCGCTCATCCGCCAGTTCGTCGCCGACCACCCCGATGACGAGTGGATCGTGGGCAGCGGATGGTACATGGCCGACTTCGAGAACGGCACGCCCCGGCGCGAGGACCTCGACGCGATCGTCGCCGACCGGCCGGTCTTCCTGCCGAACAGGGACGGCCACTCGACGTGGGTGAACACGAAGGCCCTCGAGCTGGCCGGCATCGATCGCGACACACCAGACCCGTCCGACGGTCGGATCGAGCGCGACCCGGACGGCACGCCAACCGGTTGCCTGCACGAGGGTGCGGCCCACGCGGTCGAGCGACTGATGCCGGTCCCGACCGCGGAACTGATGGCCGAGGGCCTGCGCCTCGCCCAGGCGTACCTCCACTCTCTCGGAATCACCGCCTGGCAGGATGCGATCGTGAGGCCCGAGGATCAGGCCGTCTATCGCACCGCTGCCGAGGCAGGCTGGCTGACCGCCCGGGTCGAGCTCGCGATGTGGTGGGACCGGACGCGCGGTGACGACCAGGTCGACGAGCTGATCGAGCGATCGCGCACGGGCTCGGTGGGTACGGTGCGCGCGAACAGCGTGAAGTTGATGCAGGACGGCGTCCTGGAGACGTTCACGGGCGCGATGATCGACCCGTATTTCGGGGCCGACGGCCGGCCGACCGACAACCGGGGCATCAGCTTCATCGACCCCAAGCGGCTGCCCGGTTGGGTCACCCGAATCGACGCCGCCGGGCTCCAGCCCCACTTCCACGCCATTGGCGATCGCGCCGTCCGCGAGTGCCTCGATGCCGTCGAGGCCGCCCGGTCGATCAACGGTCCCTCCGACACGCGCCCGCACATCTCGCACATCCAGGTGATCCATCCCGACGACATCGCGCGCTTCGCCGCCCTCGACGTGATCGCGAACGCCCAGCCGCTGTGGGCCTGCCACGAGGGCCAGATGGACGTGCTCACGATCCCGTTCCTGGGACCCGAGCGGACGACGTGGCAGTACCCGTTCCGTTCGCTCGTCGATGCCGGCGCGCGGCTGGCGATGGGCTCCGACTGGAGCGTCTCGACCCCAAACCCGCTCGAGGAGATGGAGGTCGCGGTGACCCGGGTCTATCCCGAGTCGCGCGGCGCCAGCGAGCCGTTCCTGCCGGAGCAGCGCCTGACCCTGGCGGAGGCGATCCGGGCGTTCACCGTTGGCAGCGCGTACGCGAACCACCTCGACGCCGAGACGGGCACGATCGAGGTCGGCAAGCTCGCCGACCTGGCGGTGATCGATCGCGACCTGTTCGCGCCGGAGGCGGGCCCGATCGGCGATGGCCGGGTGCTCGGGACGTTCGTCGGCGGCCGTGCCGTGTTCGAGGATCCCGCCCTCGGCTGATTGCGCGTGGCGCGGAGCTTCGCCTCAGAGGTCAGCGAAAACGTCCACATCGCGCAGGGTCGCCTCGTCCGGATCGAGCGGGCGCCACTCGGCCTCGTCGAGGATCCGGGTCGGGAGGTGGTCGAACAGGCTCCGAAGGCGGCGCTCGCCGTCCCCGATCAGGCGCCGGGCGACGTCGGTCGCGGCGCCGGTCCGGACGGCGACCGGCAACGGAGCGAGGGCGCCGCGCGACCGGAGCGCGACCGCGCCGACGGCCGGATCCGCCGCCCGGAGCGAACGCACCAGGAGGCGCAGCACGTCCGCCCGGAGGTCTGGCATGTCGCCGCCGGCGACGACCACCAGCGGCTCATCCACGACCTCGAGGCCGGCCAGCAGGCCGACGAGCGGCCCGCCGTGGCGCTCCGGATCGGCGACGAACCGGACGGGCCGGTCGACCGCGGCCACCGTCCGTTCCCGGCCCGGTTCGAGCACGACCACGACCTCGGTAACGACGGCCGCAACCCCGGCGATGGCCCGATCGAGCAGGGGTTTGCCCTCAAACTCGGCGGCCAGCTTGTCCGAGCCAAATCGGCTCGAGCGTCCACCGGCGAGGACGATCCCGCTGACATCGAGGTCCCGCCCCGGGAAGCCGACCCCGTCGGTCTGGCCGTCACTCATGACGCGGGTTGCGGCAGGGCGCCGAGGCCGGCAGCGGCCCGCGGCCCGGGCACGTGGCCGGCGGGCGTGCGGCGGAGGATCGCGCGTCGATCGAGGTCCTCGAGGATCGCCATCACGTACTTGCGGCTCGTGCCGGTCGCATCCCGGAACGCGGCCGGGCTGAGCGGCGCGGTCGCGGCCATCGACAGCGCCCGGCCGGCGAGGTCGCGCCAGGTCTCGGCCGCCCACGCGAGGTCCGACTCGAGGCGCACGATCCGGCTGGTCCGCTCGAGCTCGCGGACGGCCGCGGCCGAGCAACCGGCGGCGCGCGCGGCTTCGGCCAGCGCCGGCGGGCTGGCGGTGGCGAGCGCGGCGACGAGGCGATCCATTGCCGCCGACTCATTCTGAGTCGGTTCGGTCGGGCCGGTTCCGTTCCCCGCCAGGCGCACGACGGCGCCGGCACGGGCGAGGCGGCCGTCTGCGATCAGCCGCTCGATCCGGGCGGCAACCGCCCGCTCAGCGAGACCCTGTCCCGCGGTGACCGTCCCGTTCCGGCCGACGAGGCGGCCCAGCCTCGAGGCGGCGCCTGCGGTCAGCTCGGCCACGGGGACCGCGCCGCGTTCGGTCACCGCCTCGACGAGCCCGGCGTCGACGGCCGCCGCGACGTCGGCGGCCTGGGCGGGCGGAGCGCCGGCACCGTCGACGATCCAGCCGTGCAGGTCGAGCCGGGCGGCGAGCCACACGCCACTCCCGGGACGCGCGGCCGCCAGGGCCGAGATGCGCTCGGGCGTCGCGCGCCTGCGGGCGATGCCACGCGGTGGGACCGGTTCGACGACCCGGCCAGCCGCCAGGGTCTGCGCCGGCGAGGGGCGACGGAGGACGAATCGATCGCCGGGCGCCGCGGCAATCGGCCGATCGAGGCGCAGGATCGCCGACGACTCCGACCCGGTGCCCGAGCCGCTCCCGAGCTCGTGACCGTCCCGCCCGCCACGTCCGAGCCGGCCGTCCATTCGTGCAGTTCCGAGGTGGATCGCGACCGGCGACCGGTCGGCGGGAAGCTCCCGCCCACGATCGCGCGTCCGGATCGCCGCGGGCCGCCGGATCGCGACCAGGACCCGGTCCGTGGCGACCACCGCTGGATCGACGGTCAGAACGGTCCCGCGTTGCAGGCTCGCGGCTGCCTCCGATCCAGCGACGTTCAGGGCGACCCTGCCCGGCCCGGCCCAATCCACGGTCCCGCCGTGGACCTGGACCTCACGGACCCGGACGGACCGGCCGGCCGGATCGGGCACGACTCGGAGGAGCGCGCCGCGCTCGATCGGGCCGCCGCGAAGCGTTCCGGTCACGACGGTGCCGCGGCCACGGATCGAGAACACGCGATCGATCGCCAGCCGCGCGAGCGCGGGTGACGAGCCGGGCAACGCGCCGGCGGTGGACGCAAGGCCTGCCGAAACCCGATCCCGGATCGTGACGAGGGCTGCGCGAAGATCATCGAGACCGGCCCCGCTCGTCGCCGACGCCACGAGGACGGGGGCACCGGCGAGAGTGGTCCGGGCGAGGAGCGCGGCCACCTCGGCGGCCACATCCGCCACGCGCTCGGGAGCGACGACGTCGATCTTCGTGACCACCGCCAGCCCGACGTCGATCCCGAGGGCGTCGAGCAGCTCGAGATGCTCGAGGGTCTGTGCCCGCGGCCCGTCGTCGGCGGCGACGACGAGGAGCGCCGCGTCGATCTCGCCGGCCCCCACGAGCATGTTGCCAACGAGCCGGTCGTGACCGGGCACGTCGACGAAGTCAAGCTCGGTGCCGTCGTCGAACGCCAGGTGGGCGTACCCGACGTCGATCGTCATGCCCCGGGCCCGCTCCTCGGGCAGCCGGTCGGCATCGATCCCGGTCAGCGCCCGGAGCAGGGTCGTCTTGCCGTGGTCGATGTGGCCGGCCGTGCCGACGACGACGGTCATCGTCGTGGCGCCGCGAGCTCGCCGATCCGGCGGGCGATCGTCCCGTCGTCGAACGGGCGCACCGTCCGCAGGTCGAAGACCAGCGCGTCGTCCACGATCCGGGCGAGGATCCGGTCCGGGCCGGACCGCAGGGTCGCGGCGGCGCGCGACGGCGACGCGACCGCCACCGAAACCCCGAACGATGCCAAGGTCTGGCCAGGCAGCGAGCCCCCGCCGACGGCCGATTCGACCGCGACGACATCAAGGTCCGGCCAGCCGGATTCCGCCGCCACGCGCTCCGCGATCCAGGCGGCTCGGGCTCGCAGCGCCTCGGGATCGAGCGCGATCATCTGCCAGACGGGGATGTCGAAGGCCGCCCTGCCCGCGCGGTAGATCGCGAGCGTCGCCGCGACGCCGGCGAGGATCGCCTTGTCCGGCCGGACTGCGCGGGCGAAGGGGTCGCGGCGGAGACGGGCGACGAGGTCCGCCCGGCCGACGATCAGGCCGGCCTGCGGTCCGCCGACGAGCTTGTCGCCGCTGAACAGGACGAGATCGGCGCCGTTGCGCAGCCGCTCGCCGGGCGTCGGCTCGTGGTCCAGCCCGAAGTCGGCCGTGTCGAGCAGCGCGCCCGAGCCGAGGTCATCGATGACGATCGCGCCGTTGCGATGGGCGATGGCCGCGACCTCGGCCGGATCGGGCGACTCGGTGAACCCGCTGATCGCGAAGTTCGAGGGGTGGACGCGCAGGACGACGCGCGCGCTGCCGTCCACGAGCGGCGCCTCGAAGTCGGCGGCTCGGGTCCGATTCGTCGTCCCGACCTCGATCAGCCGGACGCCGGCCCGGGCGATCACATCCGGAATCCGGACTCCACCGCCGATCTCGACGAGCTCGCCACGCGACGCGACCACCGCACCGCGCCGCCCGGCGAGCCCGACCGTGAGGGCAAGAGCCGCGGCATTGTTGGTGACGACGATCGCGTCGGCGGCGTCGGTCAGGGCGACGAGATGGTCCTCGGCCTGGCGGTAGCGGGGGCCCCGACGACCCGTTGACTCGTCCAGCTCGAGATAGCCGTACGAGCGGGCGGCCAGGGCCGCGGCCAGGCGCGCCGCCCGTGGCCACGGCGCTCGCCCGAGGTTCGTATGCAGGATCACCCCGGTCGCGTTGATCACGTGGGGCGGGACGGTCAGCCCGGGATCGTCAAGCCGCTCGAGCCGGTCGAGGACGGCCTCCGCGAGCTCGCGCTCCGCGGACTGGGGGGCGCCGGCGGCGAGGCGGCCGCGCTCGTCGGCGATGACGTCGCGCACGAGGGCGGCGAGCGCGGCTGGCTCCGAGACCTCGACGTCGTCCGCAGCGAGGATCGACAGCAGCCGATCGACGCTCGGCGGCCGGGGTCGAGCGTCGGTCGTCATCGATCCTCCGGCGGCGTGGGCCGAGTCGCCGGCCCGTGCGGTGGCGGGAGCGCATGGGAGTCGAACCCACCACGCCGCGCCGAGCGCAGCGTCACCGGTTTTGAAGACCGGGAGACCCACCGGGACCCAACCACTCCCCTTGCGCGATGGTAGCGCCGATGCGTTCGGCCGAGCCGCGTCGTCTTCATGATTGGCGCCGCCGAAGCCGCGGTTCACGTGGCCTCGCCGGCGCCTCCGTCCGCCCGGCCTATCATCGGGGCGATGCCGTCGCTCGACACCCTCTCCGCTCCGTCCGACGTCCGCCTGACCGACCTGACCGACTGCGGCGGCTGCGCGTCGAAGCTGGGCGCGGATCTCCTCGCCGACGCGCTCCGCGGCCTGGGCGCCGGCGGACCGGGTGGTCCCGAGCCGGACGAGCTGATCGCCGGCCTGGAGCGCGCCGACGACGCGGCGGTCTACCGGATCAACGACGAGCTCGCGATCATCGGCACGCTCGACTTCTTCCCACCCCTCGTCGACGACGCCCGGACGTTCGGCGAGATCGCTGCCGCGAACGCGCTCAGCGACGTGTTCGCGATGGGTGGCCGCGTCCTGTTCGCCCTGTCGATCGCGGCGTTCCCCGAGGACCTGCCGCGGGACACGCTGGCGGCCGTGTTCGCGGGCGCCGAGTCCAAGGTCCGCGAGGCCGGCGGGACGCTCGCCGGCGGCCACACGATCCGCGATGCCGAGCCGAAGTACGGACTGGCGGTGATCGGGGCGGCCCACCCGGACCGGCTCCTGCGCAAGGGCGGCGGGCGGCCGGGCGACGTCCTGATCCTGACGAAGCGGCTCGGAACCGGCCTCCTCGTCAGCGGCCGGCGCCAGGGCCGGACGTCGGACGCAGATCTGGCCGCGGCCATCGACCAGATGCGTACGCTCAGCCGGGCCGCGTCCGAGGTCCTGGTCGCTCATGGGATCGCCGCGGCGACGGACGTGACCGGCTTCGGCCTGCTCGGTCATGGGCTCGAGATGGCCCGCGCGTCCGGAACGCGCTTCGTGTTCGATGCTGCGGCGCTGCCGGCCCTTGCGGGCGCCCTCGATCTTGCGGCGGCCGGCGTCGAGACGGGGGGCGCAGCCCACAACCGGCGCTTCGTCGAGCCGGCCCTGTCGGTCGCGGACGGGATCGACGACGCGCTCGTGGCCCTCGCCCACGATCCTCAGACGTCGGGTGG
>JANLYK010000264.1:0-2410 GCA_031365595.1 Chloroflexota bacterium
TGAACTGGCAGAGGTCGATCTCCTTCAGCATCCCGGCGATCTGCACGATGGCCTCGCGGCCATGGGTCTCGGTCATGTCGATTCCTCGCGTGCCCTGATGGGTCGTCCCGCGCACAGCTTCGCCGGCGCAGGGCGCTGCAACCGTCAACGCGACGTTCCGGCGCGATTCATCGCCGTGACACCGCGACCGTCGGGTCAGTGTTCCGTGGCGCCGGTGAACGTCCAGCCCTCGATCCGGACGGCCGGCACGAGGACCCCGCCGAAGTCGCCTCGCAGCGTCCGCCGCTCGCGACCAACGGCGACGGTGCCCGCCAGCGCGGCCAGGTACGACTGAGTGAAACGCAGGTTCCGGACCGGCCCGACGATCTTGCCGTCCTCCACGAGGAACGTCCCGTCGCGGGTCATCCCGGTCACGATCGCGAGCTTCGGATGGACCGGGTTCGTGTAGTGGAAGCGGGTGACGAGCAGGCCGCGTTCCATCTGCCCGACGAGCGCGGCTCGCTCGGTCGTGCCCGGCGACATCACCATGTTGAGCGGGAACGGCCCGTACGAGTTCGGAGCCGGCAGGCCGTGGCCGGTCGACGGGTGGTCGCCACGTGCGCCGGTCTGGGCGTCGTACACGACGTCGCGGCAAATGCCGCGCTCGACCAGGACGACCTTCTGCTTGGCGACGCCCTCGTAGTCGAACGCCATCGGCAGCGCCCCGGGCTCGGTCGCGTCGTCGATGATCGTGACCAGTTCGCTCCCGATCACCTTGCCCGGCTCCGCGAACGAGCGCTCCTCCTGGACGGCGAGGGCGCTGAAGCCCATGAACGCGAGCATCGCCAGGAGGTCGACGACCGCGGGCTCCTCGAGCACGACGGTCCAGTCGCCGGGATCGACCGATACGGGATGCGCCGTCGCCCGGGCCTTCTCGGCGGCGTCCCGCCCCACGGTCGTGGCGTCGCTGGTCGACGCGTCGACGGACGCCTGCTCGGCATAACCGGAGCCGCCGTCGGCGGCCATCATCACCGTCAGGAGCTGGGCGGTCGTCCGGCGCTGGACGGCCCGGATCCCCTTCGAGTTGGCAACGGCGAGGTGCTCCGCGGCGGTCGAGAACGAGCCGTACGCCCGGACACCCGCGGCGTCGGCGGCCGCGATCACCGTTCGGACGCCCGCGGCGCGCTGCTCCGGGGTCGCCCCGGCGGTGCCCTCCGACCAGGCCGCGGCGACCTCCGCGATCGGGGTCGGCTCCGGCAGCCCGCCCCAATCGTCGAGCTCGGCCGAGTTGCGGGCGATCGCGACCGCGGTCTCGGCGAGAGCGTGGAGGCCGTCGTCGTCGAGCCGGTTGGAGCTGGCGATCCCGACCCGTTTGCCGATGGCGACCCGGAGGTTGAGGGTGCCGTTCGTCTCGGCGACGTTCTGGTGGATCTCGCTGTTGGCAAATCGGGTGAGCTGCGCCCGCTCGGCGGACACGAGGGCCTCGGCCTCGGTCGCACCGGCCATCCGGGCGAGGGCAACGGCGCGGTCGGCGACGGCGAGGGTGTCGACCGGGGCCGCCTCGTCGCGGCGCGTCGCGCTGCTCACCACTTGCCCACCCCGACCTGGACATCGCGGAAGCGAGCCCCGGAGCAGGCATGACCGACGTGGCCGCCCTGTCCCGGTTCGCCTTTGCCACAGTTCGGCGTCCCGAGCATCCGGTAACTCGACTCGTCGCCGACCGCGTCGAGCGAGCGCCAGAACTCGTAGGTGATGCCGGTGTAGGTCGGGTTCTTGAAGAGCCGGCCCTTCTTGCCGCCCTTGATCTCGTAGGCGACCTCCGTCGCGAACTGGAAGTTCAGGCGGCGGTCGTCGATCGACCACGAGCGGTTCGACGCGAGATACAGGCCGTCGTCCGTGTCGGCGACGATGTCGTCGAGGGTCATCCCGGGCCGGGGCAGGAGGTTGACGTTCGTCATCCGGATCAACGGGATCCGGTTCCAGCCGTCGGCCCGCATTGCCCCGCCGGACTGGCGGCCGATCCGCGGCGCCGTCTCGCGGCTCGACAGGTAGCCGACAAAGATCCCGTCCTTGACGAGATGGACCTGCTGCGCCCCGACTCCCTCGTCGTCCCAGCCGAACGTGCCCATCCCACCGGGCGCCGTCGCGTCGGCGACGATGTCGACGAGGTCGCTGCCGTAGCGGAAGCCGTCGTCGAGCTTGTCGGTCGTCAGGAAGCTCGTCCCGGCGTAGCTCGCCTCGGTGCCGTAGACCCGGTCGAGCTCGGTCGGATGACCGCAGCTCTCGTGGATCTGCATGTAGAGCTGGGTCGGATCGAGGATGATCGTGTACCGGCCGGACGGACATTGC
The DNA here is from genome assembly GCA_031365595.1 of Chloroflexota bacterium. Lineage (GTDB taxonomy): Bacteria > Chloroflexota > Limnocylindria > Limnocylindrales > CSP1-4 > CF-46. The sequence continues at coordinate 2,329 of JANLYK010000264.1, forward strand.
GGCGCGCTCAGCAGCTCAACGGCTTCCTCGGCCAGCGGCTCCGCGCGACCGACCAGATCGAGACCACGGACGTACTCATAGC
>JANLYK010000269.1:0-6961 GCA_031365595.1 Chloroflexota bacterium
AGTAGTCCCTGAGTACCCGGCTGGGTAGTCCTCCCGATGGCGCAAGTGCTGTCGCGGAACACGCTCCGCTCATCAACCCAAAGCGGAGGACAACACCGATGGCAATCGAAGGGACGGTCCCGGCGACGCGCACGGAGAACGCCGGCTCGCGGCCCGCACTCGCCGTAAGGGCGAGAAGCACCGCGATGTTGCTCATGCCGATCGCGGCGGTCATCGAGGTGCTGCTCACGATAAACGTCATGCTCAGCATCGGGTTCATCCCGCCGCTCGTGATGTTCCTGGTGATCCTCGGGGCGATCGCCGTTCTGGGATTCGTTCACCCGGGACCCCGGGTGTTCCTGATCGGCGGCATCGTGTTGGTGGTGTTCATCGCGATGAACCTCCCGTTCGCCATCGACGGGCTCATTCACCCGATCGGGACCAGCCACGCCTGGACCGACATCATCGCCATCGTCGTCGGGGTCGCGGGCGCGATCTCCGGGTTCGCCGCCTTCGCCGAGCTGCGGCGTGCCGAGTCCGCGCTCCGTGCTTTCCGCGCCCCGATCGGCGAAGCCCTGGCGATCCTCGTCGTCGGCGTGCTCGTAGGCACCAGCTACGTCTCGATCAGCGGCTTCCGCACGCTCGAAGGTACGCCCGGTCTGGGCGTGGCCAACGGCGTGATCACGGCGCCGGCCCAGGCTCCTGTCGAGCTGAATGCCATCGGATCGACGTTCAGCCAGAAGACCCTCCAACTGAGCGCCGGGCCAGGCACGGTCTACGTGGTCAATGCCGACGCGGGCCCACACACGTTCGACATCGAGCTCAACGGCCGCGTTCTTTCCTACCCTGTCCCGGCCCGTTCGACGACGGCGGTCGTCCTGGACCTGCCGACGGCTGGCAAGTACACGTATTGGTGTGCCATCCCCGGCCATCGCTCGACCATGGAAGGGACATTGGAGGTGACCCAGTGATGCCGCAGCGAGCCCAGACCACGACCGTGCTGCGAATGGGTGGTAGGGCGGCGTATGCGAACGGGGTGGTCTCGGCCGTCGGACTCGTGTTCCTGATCGCGATGTTCGCCTCGTTCGCGGCCGGTGCGACGTCCCCCGGGCTGGTCTTCGGTTGGATCAACGATGTCTCGGGCGTGGTCGCGGCATTGCTGATGTTGCCGCTCGTCGTCGCCGTCCACGTCCTGCTTCGACCGCATGCGCCGATCGTGAGCGGGCTGGCGATAGTGATCGGGTTGGGTGCGAACCTGGCGATCATGGTCCTGCAATCGCTGCTCGTCCTCGGAGCGCTGACGTTCCAGGAGGAAGTCGGGCCCGTCCTGATCGCCTTCCTCTTCCTCGTCGTCTGGCTCGTGTTGACGGGCTATCTGGGGAGTTCGAGCGGAACTCTGCCCCACGGCCTCCGCATGGGTCTCCTCGCTGTTACGTATGTCGGTTACCCGATCTGGGGATTCTGGCTGGGCCGACGCCTTCTCCAACAGATTCGGGAGCCGGTCGCGAGCCCGGCGGCTTTAGCCGAACGACATCTCGCGATCGGCCGATGACTGACGGCCTCACCGTCGCCGCGGTGCTCCTCGTGGTCGGCCCGGTCGTACCCGGCGTCGCACTTTCCAACCCGGCTCTCTTCCGCGTCTGGTTCCTGCCCCGGGACGAGCACCTGGCGTTGGTCCGCGCCCATCGCCGAGGGTGGGCGGCGATCAACGCCGGCTTCACGATCGCGACCGTCGTCACGTCGGCGGGTCTCGCCGTGCTGGCGGGAAACATTGATGCGGCTGACGGCCCGCGGGCCGTCCTGACCTCCGCGGTGGTCGCGTACGCCATCGCGGGATCGCTCTGGTGTGCCGTCCTCGCGATCCGTGCTCGGACCACCCCGGCCCTCGCCCAGATGGTCGCGGCCGGCACGCCGACCGAGCCTGCCGAGACCCTGCTCGGCGCCGCGCTCGGCGGGCTGTTCGCCGTATTCACCCTCGCGACCGGAGCGGCGCTCGTCGTCCTTGGGCTGACGCTCGCGCTGAGCGGCGGCATTGCGGCTCCTGTGGCCTGGCTCGCGACACTGATCTCGGCGGTTGTGATCGCGGCCCTTCTCGCTACCGGGGATGCGGTGCCCGCGGTGCTATACCTGCCGACCCTGCTCATCGGGCTCGCGTTGCTGCTCGGCTGGTCGTGACTCCCGAACGGTCGCGACCCACCATGGCGGTGGGTGCGGCGCCCCCCACGGGAAGGCGGGCGTCGACGAGCTCGACGATCCACTGGTGACTCCTTGGCCATGAAAGTGGGAGGCGACGATGAGTATTTTCCGTGAGTCATCGCCGGGTGCACCGGCTGGGAGGCAACGATGAACAGGCTCGGGATCGCTGGGGCGCTGTGGCTCGTAGCGGCCGGATTCGCGATCGCGATGACGCTCATCTTCAGGACCGACCCAGTCCAGTGGGTCGTCACCATGGCGATCGGCGTGGTCGCTGCCGTCGTGGGTCTGTGGCTGATCGCGCGCCCGAGTGCCCTGGTCGTGTCCGCGTCGAACGTCGTCGCCGTGGTATGGACCGTCCTCTATGCCGTGCTCACCGTGCTGCAGTCTGACGAAGTAGCGGCATGGACAACGGACGTCGCCGTGATCGCGATTGGTGGCGCTGCCGGACTCGTGACATACCGCGCGGCCGCGAAAGCGAAGCTCGGGTGAGCGCGCTCTTGATCGATACGGGCGAGGTGTATGGACGGCGATGCTGCGCCAAGAGGGAACGCCGATGACAGGGACCAGCGACTCGAGACACCTCCGACTCCCGTGGACGGTTCGGATCGCAGCGCTCCTGTTCCTCTTCCTCGGCGTTGCGTTCGGCGCCTCGGTGCCCTTCGTGCTGGCGTATCTCGAACGCAATGGCGAGTTGCCGATGACGTTCTGGTTCCGGTCGATGGCCGGCCCCTTCGAACAGCTCGGAACTGAGACGTTCACTGCCCTTGGCTGGACCTTCGTCGGAGTCTGTGCCGCGGACGTGGTCGCCGGCGTCGGGCTCTGGCGCGGCCGTCGATGGGGAGCCACACTGGGGCTCGCTACCTCGCCCTTGGCGCTTGCGCTCGGCGTGGGATTCGGCCTGCCTCTCGTCCTCCTCGGTGTACCTGTTCGGGTGGCCCTCGTGTTGGCGGGTCGCCGAAGCCTGGGCTGACGTGCTCGTCGTCCTCGGACTCGCGTCCGCGGATACTATCCGGTGGTTCGCCGAGGCCGGGCTGCCGGGTACCAGCGGAGTGAACCGCCCTCGCTTGGAGACTCGGGTGATTGCATTCGTCGAGCAAGCATCCGAGCCCTTGTCAAGATGCGTGGAAATTCCTTCCGGCAGCTTGATTGATCAGGCGGCTTGAACCTCCTCTCGCGGTTGTTTCTGGACGAGGATCCCATCGCTGAACGTGGCGCCGGCGAGGACGAGGGTCATGACGGTCGCCCCGCCATTGAGGACGCGCCAGTGCTGGCCGAGACGCTGGAGGATCTTGAACACGGGGTAGAGCGCGTTCTCCCGGACCCGAGCGCGCTTGGCGACGTCGGTGCGCAGCCTCACCCCGGCGAAGACCGACTCGATCGGGTTGCCCGTGCGCAGGTGGAGCCAGTGCTCGGCCGGGAAGTCGTAGAAGGTCGTGAAGTCGTCCCAGTCGCGGTAGAGGGTCTCGGCCGCGGGGTCCTGGGCCCGCTCGTGGAGCCACAACGCGAGCTCATCGCGGGCGGTCTCGCAGGCGACCCTCCTCGGCGCGAGGTAGAGCGCCCGGAAGCGGGCCCGGAACTCGGCGTGGAGGCGCTTGGGGAGCTTGTCGGCGAGGTTCATCGCGCGATGGTTCCAGCAGCGCTGGTGACGGGTCGCGGGGAAGACCTGGTCGAGCGCCGCCCACAGCCCGAGGCCGCCGTCGCCGACCGCGACGAGCGGGGCGACGAGGCCACGCTCGCGCAGGCTGCGCACGACGGTGGCCCAGGACTCAGTGCTCTCGCGATAGCCGAGGTCGAGGGCGAGCAGTTCCTTGGTCCCGTGGGCCCGGGCACTGATCACGACGAGCAGGCACGAGTGCTCCGCTTCGAGACCGGCGCCGAGATAGACCCCATCCGCCCAGATGTAGGCGGCTTGACAGGTTCCGACGACGCGGTGGACGTCCGATGAACCATCACGGTCCGGACGGCGCCCCTCACACTGGGCGAGTGACTCGTCGGCGACTCCTAAGCGCGCTCCAGTTCTTTCCGCGCGGCGGCTCGTCGCACGTCGCACGCGCGCTCGCGCGAGAGCTTCCGTCGCATGGCTGGGACGTCACGGTCGTCTCGGGCTCGCGGCGGGACCTCGAGGGCGTGGGCGACGCGGCGCGCTTCTATGCGGGCCTCGACGTCCATCCGGTGTCGTTCGACAAAGCGCTCGCTTCGTCCGACCCGCTTGATCCGCCCCCGGGGTTCGCGCCGATGCAACCGTCCTACGAGGACCGCCCCGGCGCTCCGGATCGGGTCTTCGCCATGCTCGACGACGACGCCTACGAGCGTCAGGTGACGGCCTGGGCGAGCGCGCTGACGGTCGTCGGCGCCGCCGCATTCGACGCGCTGCACCTGCACCACCTGACGCCGATCCACGAGGCGGCGTCGCGAGTCGCGCCAGGCGTCCCGGTCATCGGGCACCTGCACGGCACCGAGCTCCTGATGCTCGAGGCGATCATGGCCGGCCCGCCCCCGAGCTGGACGCACGCCGAGGCTTGGGTCGAGCGAATGCGCCGCTGGGCGCACGGGTGCGAGCGACTCATGCTGGTCTCCCCGTCAGAGATCCCGCGCGCCGAGCGGTTGCTCGGCCTGGAGGCGGGCCGGATGGTCGTGCTGCCCAACGGGTTCGACCCGCGCGTCTTCGTCCGGCGCGAGGTCGATCGCGCGTCGCTCTTCCACGATGCGCTCATCGAGGCGCCGCGCGGCTGGTCTGCGGGCCGGCAACCTGGCACCGTCCGCTACCGGCCGGAGGACGTTTCGGCACTCGTTGACGGCGTGGTGGTGCTCACCGTCAGCCGCTTCACTGCGGTCAAGCGGCTCCCGCTGCTCATCGAGGCCTTCGCGCGGGCCCGCGATCGCGCGCGGACGCCCACCAGTCTGGTGATCGTCGGCGGCCATCCGGGCGAGTGGGAAGGAGAGCACCCTGCCGACACGATCGCCCGGCTCGGCGTGGGCGACGTCTTCCTTGCTGGCTGGCGCGACCACGATGAGGTCTCGGCATTTCTGTCGGCCGCCGACGTGTTCGTCCTGGCCTCCGTGCGCGAGCAGTTCGGGCTGGTGCTCGTCGAGGCGATGGCGTGCGAAGTGCCGGCGGTCGCCGTCGACCGCTTCGGGCCTAGCGAGATCGTCGCCGACGGCGAAACCGGCTGGCTCGTGGAGCCCGACGATGTCGGCGGCCTCGCCGCCGCCCTGCTTCACGCGATCGACGACCCCGCCGAGCGGGCGCGCCGCGGCGCCCGTGCGCGTGCTGACGCGGTCGAGCGCTATGGCTGGCCAAAGCTGGCCGGCCGCCTTGCCAGCGTGATGGATGCTGCCGTCGTCGGCATACCAACGCAGTAACCGCAGCGCTGGGCATGTCCGGAGACCCCGCACGCCCGGCAGCTCCAAGCGCGAATAATCGCCCACCATAGCCCGTGGGGATCGGAAACCCGGATTCGATCACCCGGCGGCGCCGTAGTACTCGTGGATCAGCCCGCCGAGCAGATCCCGTCGACGAACGTCACGCGGACTGACGGGGATCGGGTCCCGCGCTTCGTCCAGGGGTGGGGCCAGGCCGAGCGCGCGATGAGGGCGCTGCCGGTTGTAGTGCTCGACATAGATCCGGAGCGTCCGATCGAGATGCCGCCGACCGAGGATGAGCGTCCAGTCAAGGCACTCGGCCCTGATCGTCTCGATCACGCGCTCAGCGTGGGCATTGGCGTTCGGTGCCTGGATGGGCGTCACGATCACCCGGGCCGCTTCCGAGCAGATGCCGGGTTGGCTCGGGTGACCGCGACTGCCGTCTTGGTCTTCATCGTGCTGGACGTCGTCGGCTGGATCCTCCGTTTGACCCGACAGAACGCGACGATCCTGCAGATCGAGCGCGACCTCGACCGGCTACTCGCCGCGTCCGACATCGAGAAGACAGATGTCCTTCGCCTCGTATCCGAGTACGACTGCGAGATTGTCAACTCGGTACCCGTGCCGCTCGGCTTCTTTCAGCGCAGGCACGACGACATCCGCGAACTGTGGGAGCACAGAAATACTGGTGCAGGGCCTCGCTAAGGCTGCCAGCGGTCTGAGGTCAAATCCCGCCAGGACCCACCCGGACTTTTGTACCACCCAGTTTCCCCACCGATTTCACTCGGGGCTTGAGGATCGCCAGATGGATGGTTGTGGACGAGGATCGGGCTACCCCCTTGCTCCCGCCAACCGATCGGCCGGGGATGCCGTTCGATGGCGCGCGACGAGGTCGGCCTCCGACAGCGTCACGTAGCGCCGGACCATGTCGAGCGTGGCGTGGCCGAGGATCTGCTGGAGGCTGAACACGTCGCCGCCGTTGACGAGGTAGCCCCGAGCGAACGTGTGCCGGAAGGTGTGGGGTGAGCAGCGGGTGCCGACGCCGGCCCGCCGTCCGAGCCGGGCGATGGCTTGCTGGGTGCCGCGCTGGCTGAGCGCACCCTGCCGGCCCGTAAATAACGGGTCGGCCGCCGAGGTGCGTGCCCGGGTCCCGAGATATCGCAAAAGCGCACGCCGCGCGGTCGTGCCCAACGGCACGATCCGTTCCTTCGCGCCCTTGCCGAGAACGTGGAGCGTCCCGTCCGGGCGGACGTCGCCGACACGGAGGGACACGAGCTCGGACAGTCGGAGTCCGGTGTCGAAGAGGAGCAGGACAAGCGCCCGCTCACGCTCGTCCGCCAGAGCCAGCAGACTGCGGAGCTCCGCGTCGCTGAACGGCGCAATCAGTCGGCGCGGAACGTGCGGCCGGCGGAGGGCCCGAAAG
>JANLYK010000281.1:0-8092 GCA_031365595.1 Chloroflexota bacterium
CCCGAGCCGTCGCTGCTGGCCGAGCATCACCTCGCGGGTCTCGGCGACGAAGGCCTGCATCCGCTCGAGATAGCGCTCGCGGCCGAGGCTCTGGCGGCTCTCGCCCTCCCTGGCGATGATCCCGTCGAGGACGAACTGGGCCGCGATCGACGCGTGGTCGAGGCCGGGCAGGAAGAGCGCCGCTTTGCCCGCCATCCGGGCATGGCGGGTCATCAGGTCCTCGACCGCGGCCCGCTGGCCGTGCCCGAGATGCAGGGAGCCGGTGATGTTCGGCGGCGGCTGGATGATCGTGAACGGCTCAGCGTCCGGACCGGCGGTCGAGCCCGCGCCATCGGGCGCGAACACGTCGGCCGCCAGCCAGCGCTCGTAGATCGGACCTTCGACATCGCGCGGCTGATACGCCTTGTCCGGTCCCGCCGGCTGCTGTTCTCTTGTTGTCTCGGTCATCGTGCTTGCCCCTGTGGAATCGAACGCCCCGCTCGTCCAGCGGACGAACGGGGTCGTGGTACCACCTGCTGGTTCGCGCTCCGGGGCGGGCCGCTCATCGCGGCCGCCGGGTCCGGTTCGCCTCTGGGCGCGCTATCGGGCGCCGGCCGCACGACTCGCGGGTGACGTTCGGGCTGCCCGTGTCGCGCGGCTCGCACCGTCCCGCGCTCGCTTCCTGACCGTGGCAGGCCTACTCTTCCCGGTCTCCGCCGTGAGGCCGGGAGTGTAGCACGGGCCTCGAGCCGATCCAGGCAGCGATCTCGGCGCGCCGGCCGACGCCGAGCTTGGCGAGGATGTGCTCGACGTGAGCGGCGACGGTCTTCGGCGCGACGCCGAGCTCGGACGCGATCAGCGGGTTCGTCAGCCCGTCCGCCACGAGGCGCGCGACCTCGAATTCACGAGCGGTCAGGGGCGCCCACGGCTCGGCGGCGGCCTGCCCACGGCCCGCGCCCCGGAGGATCTCGGCCGCCGCTGCAGACAGGGCCGGTGCGCCGAGCCGGTTCGCGGTCGCCGCGGCGTCGGCGGCGAGCCGAGCGGCGTCGGCCCGGCGGTTGGCCCGGAGATGGCAGCGCGCGAGATCGATGACCGCCCACGTCCCTTCCCACGCTCGCTGCCGGGCCGCCCAGCCGGTCACCGCTCCCTCGAGCAGGTCGCGGGCCCGGCCCGTCGAGCCCTCGGCCAGGGCGAGCAGGCCGCCGGCATGGTCGATTGCGGGCCGCGTCCCCGGGATCCCGCGCTGCTCGATCAGGGCCGAGCTCGCGGCCAGCCAGCGCCGGGCGGCCAGGGGGTCGCCAGCCGTCAGATGGGCCCGCGTGCCCGTGACGACGAAGGGGAAGAGATAGGCCGCGTCGTACACGGCCGTGGACGCCTCGAGCGCCTCGTGGGACAGGCGGATCGCGGTCGCCGGGTCGTTCCCGGCCAGGGCGACCTCGGCCAGGCCCCAGAGCGGCGGCGACAGCCGTTGCAGCTCGCCCATCCGTTGGCCGATCTCGCGGGCCTCCTCGAGGGCGATCCGGGCCTCGACCAGGTCGCCGGTCGAGAGCGCAACGTAGCCGAGCACGTACAGGGCGACGTTCCTCGTCGTGACCCCGCCGCGACCGTCGGCCAGCGTCTGGCGCGCGAGCGCCGCGGCCTCCGGCCAGCGGCCCGTTGCCCACAGGACGTGCGCCAGATGGGCCGCCATGTAGTGGCGGTGGTTCCAGAGCTCGGCTCGTTCGGCGTACTCGACCCCTTCTCGCAGCCAACGCTCGGCCCGTTCGGGATCGACGAGGACCGAGGCCGACGTGCCGATCATCCGATAGCCACGCGCTGCCTCCGCCTCGAGGTGAGCGGTCCGCGACGCCGCGACCGAGTCCTCGAGCAGGCGCCAGCCCTCGTCGACAGCGCCGCTGAAGGCTCGGCACACGCCCAGGGTCGTCGCCGCATTGCGCCCGGTCGCGTCATCGCCGACGAGGTCCGCCAGCCGTCGCGCCTCGATGGCGAACGACACCGCCTCGTCCAGGCGGCGATCCAGCATCCAGGCCGCTGCCTGCGCCGCGAGGAGTCGGGCACGGACCCGGTCCGAGGGCGGATCCGACGGCGTCTGGTGCAGGGACGGGGCGTGCTCGATCCCACCCAGGGCGGCCCGGATCAGCCCATCGCGCGCCTCCAGCGGATCGCCGAGGAGGTGGCGGACCTCGGCCAGCGGAGCCGCGACGGCAGCCGCCGCGAGGCCGTCGCCGGCGGCCCGGTATGCGCTCCGTGCCGCCTCGAACGCCGTGCCCGCCGCGATGTTGTCGTCGCTCGCCGCGGCGCTCGCGCCGAGGGCCTCGAGGAGCCCGGCCCGCTTGTGCTCGGACACGTCCTCGGGGGCGGTCCGGAGGGCGCAATCCCACAGCTCGCGCGCTTCCGTGTGGGACGATATCGCCGTGGCGGCGGTGGCCCCGCGACAGGCAGCCGCGTACGCGTCCGTCCGGCGGCCGGCCCGTTCGTAGTGAAGGGCCAGGAACGCGTCGGTGCCGACGTCCGTGCCAGCCGCCGCGTCGGCCGCCCGGCCGTGGAGGCGGCGCCGCTCGGGCTCCGGGATCCGGTCGTAGATGGCGTCGCAGATCAGGCCATGACGAAAGCCGAATCGACCCGGCGCCGTCGTCGGCAACAGGACGAACTGCTCGGCGAGCTCGGCGAGCGGCTCGGACAGGTCGGCCGCCTCGACGCCCACGACCGCCGACAGGAGGTCCAGGTCGAACGCGCGACCGATCACCGCCCCGGCCCGGGCGAGGCTGCGGGCCGGTGCCGAGCGCTGCTTGAACCGGGCGATGATCGTGTCCTCGACCGTGCCCGGCCCGTCGGCCGGGCGGACCGCCCCGGCTCCGACCGGGCTCCCCCCGCGTGGCCGGTCCACGCTCGCCACGCCGTCCCGACCGGCCGCCGCGAGGACCGCGATCAGCTCTTCGACGTGGAGGGGGATCCCGTCCGTCCGGGCGTGAACGGCGGCCGCGACATCGCGCGCGATCGGCAGGCCGGTGTCGATCAGGAGCGTGGCCATGGTCGCGGTGTCGACCGGCGACAGGCGCGCGAGCCGGATCTCTTCGCCGAGACGCTGACCGACGAGGCGCGCCCGCCACGCGCGCATCGGCACCCGCGGGAACAGCTCGTCGCTGCGGTACGTGCCGACGACGAGGAGCGGCACCTCGGGCGCCCGGCGGGCGACCGCCTCGATCGTCTCGAGGGTCAGGTCGTCGGACCAGTGAAGGTCCTCGAGCGAGACGATCGCCGGTCCGTCGCGTGCGATCTCGAGCAGGATCTCGGCCACGTCGAGAACGAGCAGCCGCCGGCGGCGGTGGCTGTCCCCGACCACCGGACCGTCATCCTCGAGCCGCGCCGCGAGCCGCCCGCCGAGCTCCTCGAGACCGGCCGTCCGGCCCATCGACCGGGCCAGGTCGATCAGGATCGCGGCGGCGACCCGCAGATCGCTCGGGTACGTCCCGCCGCGGACGGATCGGAACCCGGCCGCGGCGGCCCGCCGCTCGATCGCCCCGAGCAGGCGCGACTTGCCGACGCCGGCCTCGCCCGACAAGAGCAGGAGCTGGCCCGTGCCGGCCGCGACCTCGCCGATCCGCCGGTCGGCGAGCGCCAGCAGATCATCCCGGCCGACGAGGATCGGCGAGATGAACGTCGGCGGTCGGTCGGTGGTCGTCATCGCCGCTCGAATGCTAGTCAGAACTTCGCGGGGAGCATCGGTCATCCGACCGATGGCCGACCGCCCGGTTCCGGCGACCGTGGTCTGGAGCGCAGCCGGATGGCTGCCACAGCAGTCGGGAGGTCGAGATGGCCACGTTCATGGACATCCACAACGGCTTCGTCGGGGTGACGAAGGAACAACTCGCCGAGGCGCACGGGCGCGACGTCGCGATCGAGGATAGCGAGGGCGTCCACTTCGAGAAGGCCTGGCTCGACCCGATCTCGGGCAAGGTGTTCTGCCTCTCGCACGGGCCCAGTCGCGAAAGCGTCATGCGCATCCACGAGCGCGCCGGGCACCCCACCACGGAGATCTACGAGCTGCCGATCGAGGTCGCCTGACCGACGCCGACGAGGCGCGACCCGACCCGTCAGGCGGTCTCGCCTCGCTCGGCCAGCCACTCGGCGTAGTTCGTCTCGTCGACGCCCTTGTCGAGATCGGACTTGGTCAGGAGCAGGGGCAGGCGACCCTCGCGAATCGTCTCCTCGGTGATGATGCATTTCCGAACATCGGATCGTTCTGGGATGTCGTACATCACCTCGAGGAGCGCCTCCTCGACGATCGAACGAAGGGCCCGGGCGCCGGTCTTGCGCTCGAGCGCGACGTCGGCGGCGGCCTGGAGTGCACCGTCGGTGAAGGCGAGCTCCACCTTGTCGAGCCCGAGGAACTTCTGGAACTGGCGAGTCACCGCGTTCTTGGGCTCGGTCAGGACCCGGACAAGGTCGTCGGCGGTCAGCGTGTTCAACGTGACGATCACCGGCAGGCGACCGATGAACTCGGGGATCAGGCCGAACTTCAGGAGATCCTCGGGCATCAGCCGCTCGAGGATCCGGCCGCGATCCGAGCTCGAGACGCCGGCGTCGGAGCCGAACCCGATCGAGCGCTTGCCGACCCGCTCCTCGACGATCTTCTCGAGCCCGTCGAAGGCGCCGCCGCAGATGAACAGGACGTTCGTGGTGTCGATCTGGATGAAGTCCTGGTGGGGGTGCTTGCGGCCGCCCTGTGGCGGGACGTTGGCGACGGTGCCCTCGAGGATCTTGAGCAGCGCCTGCTGAACGCCCTCGCCGGACACGTCGCGGGTGATCGACGGGTTGTCCGCCTTGCGCGCGATCTTGTCAATCTCGTCGATGTAGATGATCCCGCGCTGGGCGCGGGCGACATCGAAGTCGGCCGCCTGGATCAGCCGCAGCAGGATGTTCTCGACGTCCTCACCAACGTAGCCGGCCTCGGTCAGGGACGTGGCGTCGGCGATGCAGAACGGGACGTCAAGAACCCGGGCCAGCGTCTGCGCGAGGAGCGTCTTGCCGGAGCCGGTCGGGCCGACGGGCTCGGGCAAGACCCTGCTGGCCCAGACCCTCGCCAGGGTTCTCGACGTCCCGTTCTGCATCGCCGATGCGACCTCGCTGACGGAGGCGGGCTACGTCGGTGAGGATGTCGAGAACATCCTGCTTCGTCTGATCCAGGCCGCCGATTTCGATGTCGCCCGGGCCCAGCGCGGGATCATCTACATCGACGAGATCGACAAGATCGCCCGCAAGGCGGACAACCCATCGATCACCCGCGACGTGTCGGGGGAGGGGGTCCAGCAGGCGCTGTTGAAGATCCTCGAGGGGACGGTCGCCAACGTGCCGCCGCAGGGCGGCCGCAAGCACCCCCACCAGGACTTCATCCAGATCGACACGACGAACGTGCTGTTCGTCTGCGGCGGCGCCTTCGACGGGCTCGAGAAGATCGTTGAGGAGCGGGTCGGCAAGCGCTCGATCGGCTTCGGCTCCGACGCCGGCGTGTCGAGCGCCGAGCGCGGCAAGATCCTCGAGCGGCTCATGCCGGAGGACCTCCTGAAGTTCGGGCTGATCCCGGAGTTCATCGGCCGCCTGCCCGTGATCGTGACCCTCAACACCCTGACCGCGGAGGATCTCGTCCGGGTCCTGACCGAGCCGAAGAATGCGGTCACCCGCCAGTTCCAGAAGTTCCTCGGCCTCGACAAGGTCGAGCTTGCGTTCACCGACGGCGCGCTGCGGGCGGCGGCGGAGGTGGCGCTCGAGCGCAAGACGGGCGCTCGGGCCCTCCGCTCGATCGTCGAGGAGGCGCTCCTGGAGGTGATGTACGACATCCCGGAGCGATCCGACGTCCGCAAGTGCATCATCACCGAGGAGACGATCCGCGACGGCCGCCTGCCGCTCCTGCTGACGAAGACGGAGCTCGACAAGGGCGTCGACGAGACGAACTACGCGACCTGGCTGGCCGAGCAGGGCGAGACCGCCTGACGCTGCACCGCTGACAAAGACCGTCTGTCGGACCCGTGGATCACGCCGACCACGTTCGCCTGATCCGCGATGGCGTCACGGGAGCCGGGCCACGCTGGCTGGAGCTCGGGGCAGGGGAGGGCGCCTTCACCCTGGCGCTGGCCGATGTGCTCGGACCGGGCGGGCGGATCCTCGCGACCGATCGCGACGAACGGGCGCTCGGTGCCGCCGCCGCCGCGGTGCGGCGGTCGTTTCCGCAGGTCGAGATCGAGACCCGCGCCTTCGACTACACCGATGCGATCCCTGACGGCCGGTTCGACGGGGTTCTCGCCGCCAACACTCTCCATTTCGTGGCCGACCGCCATCCGACCCTTCTGGCGATCGGCGCCTCGATCGCGACGGGCGGCCGCCTCGTGATCGTCGAGTACGACACCGACCGCGGCAATCGCTGGGTGCCGCGCCCGTTCTCGTTCGAGAGCTGGCGGACCGAGGCGGTCCGGGCCGGGTTCGCCGAGCCCCGCCTGACGGGCCGGGTGCCCAGCCGATTCCTGGGAGCGATCTACGCCGCGGTCGCGGAGGTGGACCACGGTCCAAGCGTTCGGCCGGGGCCCACAGCGAGCCGCCCGGACGAGCCCTGACCCCGTGTTACACTCCCGCCCTCACAGCGCAGACCGAGAGCAGTAGGCCCGGGTCGGCCACGGAGCGAGCGCGGGACGGTGGGAGCCGCGTGGGCACGACGGGACCGAAGTCGCTCGCGAGCCGTGCGGCCGGCGCCCGATAGCGCGCCCAGAGGCGACCCGGATCGGCAACCGCGATGAGCGATCGGCCCCCGGTCTCGCGAACCAGCAGGTGGTACCACGACCCCGTTCGTCCGCTGGACGAGCGGGGCGTTCGATTCTCGAGGACCGCCAACGATGACCGACATGACGAACTCATCGCCTACCCCCGGGACGAGCCGGACCGGTCCCGCGCCGGCGCTCTCGAAGGCGTATCGGGCCGCCGATGTCGAGGGCCCGATCTACGATCGCTGGCTCGCGGCTGACGTGTTCGCCCCCGACGGCGCGGGCTCAACGTCGCGATCGGATGCCGAGGCGTTCACCATCATCCAGCCGCCGCCGAACATCACGGGCTCGCTCCACCTCGGTCACGCCCAGCGGGCGGCGGTCGAGGACCTGATGACCCGTCACGCCCGGATGTCCGGTCGGGCGGCCCTCTTCCTGCCCGGCCTCGACCATGCCTCGATCGCGGCCCAGTTCGTCCTCGACGGGATCCTCGCCAAGGAGGGCGAAACCCGTCAGAGCCTCGGCCGCGAGCGCTATCTCGAGCGAATGCAGCAGTTCGTCGCCGAAACCCGCGAGGTGATCCTCGGCCAGCAGGGGCGCCTCGGCGCGTCGGTCGACTGGGAGCGCCTGCGCTACACGATGGACGATGTCTCGGCGAAGGCGGTCCGCGTCGCATTCGCGATCCTGTATGAGCGCGACCTTGCGTACCGGACCGAGGCCCTGGTCAACTGGTGCCCGGGCTGCCGGACGAGCGTCAGCGACCTGGAGGTCGTCGCAACCCCGGAGACGGGCACGCTGTGGTCGATCCGCTACCACCTCGTGGACGAGGCGAGCGGGGCGCCGCTCCCCGACGCCACGATCACCGTTGCCACCACGCGGCCCGAGACGATCCTCGGCGACACCGCGGTCGCGGTCCACCCCGATGACGAGCGATACCGCTCCGCGATCGGGCGGCGCGTCCGGATCCCGTTCGTGGAGCGCGATGTCCCGATCATCGCGGACACGGTCGTCGACCCGACGTTCGGCAGTGGCGCGGTCAAGATCACGCCTGCCCACGACCACGACGACCACGCGACCGGTAAGCGCCACAACCTGCCGATGCCGACGATCCTAGACGATGCCGCGGCGATCACCGGTACCGGCACGACCTATGACCGGCTCGACCGCTACGTGGCCCGCCGGGCGATCCTGGCCGATCTCGCGACGCGCGGCGACCTCGCCGGGGAGAAGCCGCACGAGATGGTGATCGGGCGCTGCCAGCGCTCGGACGACGACATCGAGCCGCGGCTCAAGACGCAGTGGTTCATCCGCACGGAGCCGCTCGCGGCGAAGGCCCTCGCCGCGACCCGTGAGGGCCGGAC
>JANLYK010000300.1:0-4596 GCA_031365595.1 Chloroflexota bacterium
CATCGGCAGCGGTCACCCCCCAGGCTCAGGCACCAGCGCCCCAGACGACCAGCGCCTCGGTCGCGCCAGCGGGTGGCACGGCCCCGACCGACCCGACGAACAGTGGTCCGACCCCGTCCGATCCAATCACCACCATCGTGACGGTCCCGCCGGGCACCGCTGGCGGCACCCTCACGATCGCCGAGACTACCGTGACCCAGCCGCCGCCGTCGGGCTACCAGTCCGTCGGCCAGCAGATCGACATCACCTCGACCGCGGCGACGTCGGCCAGCAATCCGCTGACGATCGTCTTCACCCTCGACTCGAGCGCCATCCGGAACACGTTCGCCCTCGGGCCGTCCGACCCATTGCCCGCTCCGGACCAGGTCGTGATCACCCGGACCGAGACCGACAGCCCCGTCCCGATCCCAGCCTGCACCGCCAGCACACCCCCGATCGCACCCGATCCGTGCGTCAAGGACAGCCAGTACATCAACAACGGGGACGACCTCCGGATCACGATCCTGACCGGCTCCGCCAGCCACTGGAACAGCGTGGTCCAACCAATCGCGGCGCGGGTCTCCGACACCGGCTACAGCCCGCCGAGCGCGACCGTCCCCCAGGGCGGGATCGTCCTCTGGACGTTCGGCGGGACGAAGTCCCACAGCGTCACCGAGAACCTCAAGCTCGGCCCGGCCAAGGCGCCCCTGTTCAACTCCGGCGTCCTCACACGCGGCCGCTACGGCTACGTCTTCCGGGCCGCTGCCACCTACACCTACGGCTCGACCGTCAAGGGCGATCCCGGTAGCTTCGCCGGAACGGTCGGTGTGCCCGTCCGGGTCAGTCCGACTAGCGGCGGGACGACGACCTCCTACACCGTGACCTGGTCGTCTGCGACCCTGCCCGGCTACGTTTTCGACGTCCAGTCCCGATTCATGAAGGCGGGCACCAAGACCTGGACGGCGCTCAAGGCCTGGAAGACCAGCACTGCAGCGGCGAGTGCCACATTTAGTCCGATCTCGGGCGCCGGGACCTACGCCTTCAGTGCCCGCTTCCGCAACTCGAGCACCGCCATCAGCGCGCTCTGGTCACCCGAGGCCAGCGTCATTGTGCGTTGAGGATTTGGTGGAAGATGTCGCGTCTTGCGCACTGAGTGGTTTGGCCTGCCGACGATCGCGGCGCTGAGGGCTGACGTGCCAGTGGCCAGCATTCGCGAGGCTTACCAGACGCACGATCGTGCGGAGGACATCGTGATTCGAGCGCTGTAGGCTCCGATTGCTCGGCCTTGAAGGAGGTCAAGTACGATCTGCGAGCACGAATCGGCGGGGTGTGGCGTAGTTGGCAACGCACGTGCTTTGGGAGCCTTGAGGCTCTAAGCGGTGTTCGTTGGCCCTGCGCCAGCGTGAGCCGGCGAGCGAAGGCGTGCCGATTATCCTGTGGTTCGCGAGCATGTTCTGGCGATGTTGGCTAATTCCCGGTCGCTCACGTTTTCATCTGAGAGCCCTATACCCGGTCCTTTGCCTGCGGGCACCCCGGCATGGTCGCGGCGACGGACTGACCGATGACCGCCTTTTGAGCGTGTCGCCGGCCAGCGACTTTGTCCGCTAATCGGCCAGCGTTCTGTCATCGGCGACGGTCCCGGTAGCGACGCCAGGGATGGTCAGGGCGGGGCCGATGCCCGACGTCGCCGGGTGGCTCCAGGGCCGGCGACGGAGTGCTGTCGAGCAGCTCCGCAAGTTCGGCCAGCTCACGATCCGGCGGCGACGACAGCTTGCGAGCCCGGAGCTGGCCGGCGTCCGCCGGTGCGGGTCGGACCGGGACGCACAGGCCGTCATGGTCGACCCACAGGCTGCCGTCGAGTCGCTCCTGGAGGATGACCGAGCGACCGGCCCAGCTGCGCCCATCGCTCCGGCGCGCCAGGACGAGGTCGCCGCCGGGCCAGCTGAGCGTGCTGTCGCGGCCGACCCGGCGTGGATAGTGGAAGCAGAAGACGGCATCGGAGCTCAGACCGTCGGGCCACGGACGCCAAGCGGGCTGGGGGTCGGCGGCGGGCACGGCGAACCGCTCGTTGTGTCGGTCGAGGAAGCCCGGCAGGAACGCGTTGGCCGCCTCGATCGTGGTGATCCCTTCGAGGCGCAGTTCGGTGACGAGCCGGTCCTGGAGTGTCCCCCACAGGCGCTCGACCCGGCCCTTGGCCTCGGCCGAGTGGGCCCCGATCCAGCCGATGGCCGCCTCGTCGAGGGCCCGCCCGACCTGGGTCAGGCTGCGCTTGCCGGTGAGCTGCTCGGCGAGCGTCGGGGCCCGGTTCTTCTCGACGATGAAGATCCCGTGGCGATCCGAGTAGACCGTCGCGGGCAGGCCATGCCGCTCGGCCGTCTGGGCGAACGTGGTGAAGTAGCCGACCGCATCCTCCTGGGCGCGGAACGTCCCGCCGGGCACCCGCCCGGTCGCGTCGTCGATCCCGGCCGCGAGCGTCGCGAAGGGCAGGTCCGGGCCGAACCAGCGATGCTTGCTGCCGTCGACCTGGAGGAGCTGGCCCTCACGCGGCATCCGCTCCCGACGGCTGCGATGACGCGCCGGACGGCGGGTCCGGGTCGGCCGGACCGAAGCCTCGGCCAGGATCCGGCGGAGCGTCCGGGGGGCGATCTCGATCCGCTCGCGCTCGGCCAGGTGGGCATGGTTGACCCCGGCGTACGTCGTCGTCGCCAGCTCGACGAGCCGCGCCCGCCGGTCGTCGTCGAGCCGGTTGGCCGGCGTCCGGCCGCGGTTGCCGTGAGCGAGCGCCGCCGGCCCGTCGCGGTGGCGGGCGACGAGGCGGCCGACCTGGCGGGTCGACAGCTTGAGGATGGCGGCCGCCTGATCGATCGTCAGGCCACCGTCCACGACATGCTCGAGCACGTACGCTCCATGCAAGGTCCGCGCGTCGGACGGGGTCGGTTTGTCCTTCGGTTCCATGGACCGGAGGCTGACAAAGTCGCTGTCCCCTTAGCCCGGTCAGAAAGGAGTGTCCCCCCGAGTGGTGTGATTTGAGCGAGGCTCCTGACCTGCGCTGACGCCGCGCAGCGAGGGGGCCACCGGTGTGATTCTCAGCGTGTTCCTAGCCGGGATCACGAAGAGGAGACCAACCGATGGCCCTATCACAGTCTGCCCTGTCCGAGTTGCTCGACGCCATCCGTGCCGGCGGCAGCGCCGACGTCATGCGCGACGCGATGAGCCTCGTCCTCCAGCAGCTGATCGAGCTCGAGGCCGACCAGGCGATCGGCGCCGGCCGGTATGAGCGGACCGACGAGCGGACGACCCACCGCAACGGCAGCCGCGGCCGGCTCCTGTCGACCAAGGCCGGCGACGTCGAGCTGCGCATCCCCAAGCTCCGGACCGGCTCGTTCTTTCCGGCCCTGCTCGAGCCCCGGCGGCGGATCGACCGGGCCCTCTGGGCGGTCGTCATGGAGGCCTACGTCCACGGGGTCAGCACGCGCAAGGTCGACGACCTGGTCGCAGCCCTCGGCATCGACGCCGGCATCAGCAAGAGCGAGGTGTCCCGGATCTGCAGCGAGCTCGATGCGGTCGTCGCGGCGTTCCGCGACCGACCCCTCGGCCACACCCGCTTCCCGTACGTCTTTCTCGACGCGACGTACGTCAAGGCCCACGATGGCGCCTCGGTCGTGTCCAAGGCGATCGTCATCGCCACCGGAGTGACCGTGAAGGGCGACCGCGAGGTCCTGGGATTGGCCGTCGGCGACAGCGAGGACGGCGCCTTCTGGACGGCCTTCCTGCGCTCGCTCCGGGCGCGCGGTCTGGCCGGGGTCCGGCTGGTCATCAGCGACGCCCACGAGGGCCTCAAGGGCGCCATCGCGGCGGTCCTGTTGGGCTCGGCCTGGCAGCGCTGTCGGGTTCACTTCCTGCGGAACGTCCTGGGCCGGATCCCGAAGGGCAGCGCCGAGATGGTCCTGGCCGCGATCCGGACGGTCTTCGCCCAGCCCGACGCGGTGGCCGTCACCGAGCAGCTCGACGAGATCGTCGCCCGCCTCGAGCCGCGCTTCCCGGTCGCCGCGGCGATGCTCGCCGAGGCCAAGGCGGACGTGACCGCCTTTGCCGCCTTCCCGGTCAGCCACTGGAAGAAGATCTGGTCGACCAACCCCCTGGAGCGGGTCAACAAGGAGATCAAGCGCCGGACCGATGTGGTCGGCATCTTCCCCAACGAAGCGGCCGTCACCCGCCTCGCCGGGGCGGTTCTGCTCGAGATCCACGACGAGTGGGCGATCGCCGAGCGACGCTACCTGTCCGAGGGCTCGATGGCGCGGCTTGACCCGAGTCGCGATGATGAGCCGACCAAGGAGGTGGAGCGAGCGAAGACCGTCCTGCTGGCGTCCTGACCGACGCCGTCGACACCGCCGCTGAGGATCACGACGGATCGCTCAATTCCCACCACTCCAGGGGGCACGGCCCAGTCATCGGTTGACCTCCAATGAAACATGTGTTGCGTCGCGCTAGGATGGTCGCCATCCGCCAAGGCGAGGTTCGCCGATGCCAGCCGCATGGCTACTTGCCGTGTATCGCACGCCCACGTCGCCGTCGACGGCCCGAGTCGCCGCCTGGCGCGGTCTTCACGCGTTGGGC
>JANLYK010000241.1:0-2600 GCA_031365595.1 Chloroflexota bacterium
GGCGATGCGCTTCTGGTGGCCAGCCGGACCCGGCCGATCTGGCCGTGCGTTCACGAGCTGAGCCTGTGGCTCGGCCGGAACTACGCCCACAAGGACGGCCTGATCGGGATGAACAAGGGCGGGACCGTCGAGGTCGCCGGCGTGAAGGTCACGATGGTCCGAGCCGATCACTCGGCGGGCGACATGTACGCAGGCGCGGAATCGCCGCTGTACCTCGGCGAGCCGGTCGGGTTCATCGTGGAGCTGGAAAACGGGTACCGCTTCTACTTCGCGGGCGACACCGACGTGTTCTCGGACATGAAGCTGATCGCCGAGCGGTTCCGGCCGAGTCTCGCCTTCCTGCCGATCGGCGGCCACTTCACGATGGACCCGATCGCTGCCGCGATGGCGGTCGAGCTCCTCGGCGTCAGTGACGTCGCGCCGATGCATTACGGCACGTTCCCGCTCCTCGCCGGCACGCCGGACCAGCTTCGTGCTGCTCTCGCGGACCGCGGCTTGGCCAACGTCACCGTCCATTCGACGACACCCGGCGGCACGCTCGGCTGAAGCGCGCCGGCCGGTGCATCGCGACACCTGCGAGTGGCTGCTGACAGCCTCGCGCACCACCTTTTGAGAGCGTCCTGATAGGTCTGGTCCAGATGCGTGATGACCCTTCGGCGCGCCCGCTGGTACGATGACGCCATTGATGGGTCGCGCCCCAGACCCCTACGTTGTCCCCAGCAGCGAGGGCGCGACCCCACCACATCTCGATGGTTCGCGTCCGAGCCGCCGCCGGGCGTGACTCGTCGTGAGCCCAAGCCCCCGGCCATCGAAAAAGGCAAACCCGGCGCGAGCCGGGGACGCAAAGCCACGGGACTGGAGCCCAACTTCCAGTTAGCCGGGTTGCCGACGTGCAGCTCATTCAGGGCGAGTCTGCGTTGCCGGAGACCCAGGAGGTCTCAGACTCATGCGGATCAAGTCCGTCTTCAAGCACTCAGGACAAGCGGTCCTCGAGGGCGCCCTCGTTTCCCTGCTCGTGGTCGGCCTGATGGCCGGCACCGCGTTCGCCGGTAAGGGCGGCGCCGCCGGCAAGCCCGGCGGCGGCACGACTGGCGACAGTCTCGCCCTCGTTCTCGCCAGCGGGGACACCGTGGCGAATTACGGTGACACCGTCACGTTCACGGTATCCACCTCTGCCACCCGCCCGTTCGTGAGCCTCAACTGTTACGTCGGCGGGACGTTGATCTACTCTGCCTCCGCCGGCTTCTTCCCCGACTACCCGTGGTCGAAGGACTTTGTCCTGTCGAGCAACGGCTGGACATCCGGTCCGGCCGACTGCACGGCCCGGCTGTACACCACGAGGGACGGGATCAGGACCACGACGCTCGCAACCCTGGCGGTCCGCGTCGAGGCCTGACCGCGCCGTCGTCCAGCATGAGAAAGGCCCCGACCGAAGTCGGGGCCTTCTTCTTGTCAGGCCGTTGGCCTGCTGCTGAGTCGGGTCACGGGAACAAGGGCGCCCGATCCGGAACCTCGACCGAGACGGGGACGTCCGTGATCGACGCGGGCAGATCGCCCTTCGACGCACCGAGAATCCCGCACAGTTGGGCCTCGGTCACGCCCAGGCCGGCCAGTCCGGCCGGGACCGAGGTGATCGTCTGGTACGTCGTCCCGCCGATCACGACCGTGCCGTCGACCAGGGTGTCGACCGTGTCGTTGCATGTCATGACGATGATGCGGAACAGTTGGGGGTTCACGAACGCCGGCACGACGTCACCGGCCGTGGCGTCGGCATTACTCGAATTGGCCGTCGTGAGGTCGACCGTCTCCGTGTCGAGATCCAGGCCGTAGCCCGCAGGAGCGTCGGTCTCGACGATGGTGTATCGGCCCAGGACGAGGCCGGACAACTGGAATTCGCCGCCGGTCGGATCGTTGTCGGCATTAGGCCCGCTGCCGCCGGGGGCGGAAACGTCGTCGTCGATCTTCGCCGGGGTTCCGGCGCCAAGGCACACGTCCGTGCTGTCAACCATCGAATCCGATGCGCTGCTGTACGTGTGCGTCCGGCAAACGGCGAATTTCGCGCCGGCGAGCGGTGTCGTCCCGTCCGGGCCGAACTTCAACCACCTGAGCGTTCCGTCCTTGAACACCTTGGTGGCCGGACCGGTGCCGCCAGGACCCGCACCAGCGAGTGTCAACGGATCCGTGTCACGGGTGAGGGTCAGTCCCCCGACCGTCAGGCTGACCGAGGCGTTGATGGTCACGGTTCCGGCGCTCGGCGACGAAAACACGACCACGCATGTCCCGGCCGCCGTGAGGTTCTGGCCGGCGTTGTCGCACGTTGACGCCGTAGCGTCGAGACTGGCGGCTGATCCTCCCGCATCGGTGAGAACAACGTCGACATGGCCATTCGTCGCGTCGACGAACCCGGCTGCGTCGCCGGCATTCTGGTCGACGGATACGGTGACGGTATGGCTCTCGCCGATCCCATTCGTGTCCGTCAGGGGGCTGAGCCCGATCCGGGCGTCGACAAAGGTCTTGATCGCGTCGCCGGAGTTGCCGGCCTGACCGTCCGTCTGGACGGGGAACGTCGTTCCACTGATCACGACGTTGGCTGATGCATG
>JANLYK010000322.1:0-23750 GCA_031365595.1 Chloroflexota bacterium
CAACCGTCACAGCGGAATGTTTCCGTGCTTCTTCGGCGGGTTCACGTCGCGCTTGTCGGCAAACAGTTCGAGCGCTGCGATGAGCCGAGGCCGGGTGTCGGACGGCCGGATGACGTCGTCGACGTAGCCCCGTGCCGCTGCGATGTACGGGTTGGCGAATTTCTGCTCGTACTCCGCGACAAGTCGAGTGCGCTCGGCATCCGGATCGCTCGCCGCGTCGATCTCGTCGCGATAGATGACGTTGACCGCGCCCGCCGGGCCCATCACCGCGATCTCGGCCGTTGGCCATGCGAGGTTCAGATCACCGCGGATGTGCTTGCTACTCATGACGTCATAGGCGCCGCCGTATGCCTTGCGGGTGATGACGGTCAGCTTCGGAACGGTGGCCTCGCAATACGCGAAGAGCAGCTTGGCACCATGACGAATGATCCCGCCGTGTTCCTGGTCGACCCCGGGCAGGAATCCCGGCACATCGACGAGGGTGACCAGCGGGATGTTGAAGCAATCGCAGGTCCGGACGAATCGCGCCGCTTTCGTCGAGGCGTTGATGTCGAGCGCGCCCGCCAGGATCGCGGGCTGCTGGGCAACGATCCCGATGCTTCGTCCGCCCAGCCGCGCAAAACCGACGATGATGTTCTGGGCCCAGTCCGGCTGGATCTCCAGAAATTCGCGATCGTCAACGATCCGCGAAATCACGTCGTGCATGTCGTAGGGCTGCGCCGGATCGTCGGGCACGATGCTGTCCAACTCCGGGTCGCGCCGGTTGATCGGGTCGGCCGTGGCGACGCGCGGTGCCTCGTCGATGTTGTTCTGGGGCAGGTACGACAGGATCCGGCGCGCTGTCCGGAGGGCCTCGGCTTCGTCCGGCGCCGCGATGTGGGCGACCCCACTGACCGACGTATGCGTCGTCGCGCCGCCGAGTCGCTCCGCGTCCACATCTTCGTGGGTCACGGCCTTCACGACGTTCGGACCGGTGACGAACATGTAGCTCGTCCCTGAGACCATGACGGTGAAGTCGGTGATCGCCGGCGAATACACGGCGCCCCCGGCGCAGGGTCCGAGGACGATCGACAGTTGGGGAACGACGCCCGATGCCAATGTGTTGCGCAGGAAGATGTCGGCGTATCCGCCGAGCGACACGACGCCTTCCTGGATGCGAGCCCCGCCCGAATCGTTGAGGCCGATGATCGGCACGCCGACTTTCATCGCGAGATCCATGACCTTGCAGATCTTGGCGGCATAGGCCTCCGACAGCGAACCGCCGAAGACGGTGAAGTCCTGGCTGAAGACAAAGACCGATCGGCCATCGATCAGGCCGTGGCCGGTGACGACGCCGTCGCCGAGAGTCGTGTCCTCGTCGCCATCGGCCCCGCGAGCCGTGACGAATGCATCGACTTCGCTGAACGATCCCGGATCGAGCAGCAGATCGAGTCGCTCGCGCGCCGTCAGCTTGCCGCGGGCGTGCTGTTGATCAATCCGCGCCTGTCCGCCCCCAAGCAGGGCTCGCTCGCGCATTGCATCGAGCCGGGCAGTCCGTTCTTCATTGGTCGGCACGTCCACTCCCGTCGTGTCTTTGCGCAAGGACAGTGTCCGGGCCTGCCGGACCGCGCCGCCATCATAGTGGCCCGCGATCGACCTTCTCACCACGGCGTAGCTGTCTTCGAACGCGATTCAGAGACCCACACCACGATCGAAACTATCCACAGAAATGGTGAACAACTCGGTCCGAGTGTGGATAACCTCGGCGGTCGTTCACCAACGCGCTGGGGTAGCATGAGGCTCCTTCCCCGCCCCGCGTCGACCCGTCGCGACGCCGAATTGATTCGAGGTGATGCCCCGGTGACGCAGGTGATCGCGATCGCGAACCAGAAGGGCGGCGTCGGCAAGACGACGACGGCGATCAATCTCGCCGGAGCTCTCGCCGAAGAGGGCTACCGCGTCCTCTGTGTCGACATGGACCCACAGGCGAATCTCACGGCGGGTCTCGGCGTCAATCTCAATACCGTCGAGCGCTCGATGGCCGACGTGCTGGCCGATGGCCGGGCAACGCTCGCCGACGTCATTCGCCCGACCGACAGCTCCGGCATCGACATCGCGCCGGCCAACATCGATCTCGCGAGCACCGAGGGAGAGCTCTTCACCGCCCTCGGCCGCGAGCAGGTGCTCCGAGACGCGCTCGAGAGCCAGATCGATGTCTACGATTACGTCCTCATCGACTGCCCGCCAAACCTGGGCCTGCTGACCGTCAACGGGCTCGTCGCCGCAACGAGCGTGATCATTCCGGTGCAGACCCAGTTCTACGCGTTGAAGGGTCTGAACAACCTGGTCAAGGTCATCAACATGATCCGGATGAAGCTCAATCGCGAGTTGAAGATCCTGGGCCTGCTGCCGACCTTCTACGACGGGCGAACGAACCTGGCCCGGGACATGCTCGACGAGCTCCGCGTGGTCGGCGATCACCATGTCTTCAGCAGCATCATCCGGAACACCGTGAAGCTTGGGGAAGCGCCGCTCGTCGGCCGCCCGATCACCTCCTACGCCAGCGCGTCTGAGGCAGCCCGGACCTACCGCGAGCTCGCTCGGGAGGTGATCGACCTTGGCCAGGCCTGACTTCCGCGCAGCCGCCGCCCGGCGCCTGTCCGAGGATCGCGAACTTTCCCCGGCCATCATCAGCCTCCTGTCGTCGGAGAACGCGGGCCGAAGCACCGGGATCAAGGTGATCGCGATCGACCGGATCGAATCCAATCCGCGTCAGCCGCGGACCGTCTTCGATGCCAATGCGCTCGCCGAGCTGGCCGCGTCCATCCGCGAGCACGGGGTGCTTCAGCCGATCCTCGTCCGGCCGCTCGGAGAGAATCGGTATCAGCTGGTCGCCGGCGAGCGTCGCTGGCGGGCATCGCGCGAGGCGGGACTGACATCGATCCCGGCCCTCGTCGAGGAACTGGACGACGACACGGCACTCGAGATCTCGATCATCGAAAACCTCCAGCGCGAGGACCTCTCGCCGCTCGAGGAAGCGACGATGTTCGACCGGATGGTCCACGAGCACGGCTACAGCATCCGCAAGCTCGCCGAAAAGCTCGGCAAGGACAAGGGCTACCTCGAGAACCGCCTCCGGCTTGCCAACGCCCCGGAGGAGATTCGCCAGCTGGTGTCCTTGCGCAAAGACACGGTCTCGCATGCCTACGAGCTGCTCAAGGTCGAGGATCCAAAGAAGCGCAAGCGACTCGCCGCCCAGGTCGCGTCCGGCGAGCTGTCGCTTGTCAAGCTGCGCGAGAAGATCGAGGGCCGGCGACCGAGAGTCGTCCCCGACGGCGTGGATGATGACACCTTCGAGGCCGGTCCCCCGCCGGCTGAAGATGCCGAGGCGGCCGCGGGCTGGTTGACTGATCGACCCGCCGTCACGATCGGCGATGACTCGCTCGTCAACGCCCGACACCAACTCTCGGACGCGGTCGAGGATCTCGTCTCCGTCCTCCGGGCGCCGGACGTGATGCGGGCGATCCCCGACATCGACCGGGCGAACCTGGCCAAGTACCTGACCATCGCCAAGCTCAAGCTCGAGAACGCGATCGCCATCGTGCGGAGCGGCGACTCGAACTGACCTCGCGCCTGAGCCGCACACCCAGAAGCCGGCGCCACATGGGCGCCGGCTTCGTCGTGTCAGGGATGACCCGCGCTGCGGGTCGAGGGATCAGGCCCGATCAGGCGATCAATGATTCGCCTTGCGCGCCTGCTTCGCTGCTGCCTTCTCGGCGGAGTGGCCGTGGTTGACCTGGGCCACCGATCGGACCCACGCGCCATGGTTGTCGTAGCCCTGGGGCGTTTCGGTCTGGGCCGCCGCGCTGACCAGCTTGCCGTGGTTGTCGGGGTGCTCGGCGGCTGCCCTGTCGGTTGCGTCCGGGGCGTCGGTCTCGGGCGCGTCGGTCTCTGGGGCCTCCGTCTCGGGGGCGTCCGTCTCGGGGGCCTCGTCGACGTCCGGGTCGTCGGTCTCGTCGGCGTCGGGGGCCCCGTCCTCGTCGCCATCGGCAGTCTCGGTCGCGGCCGGACCCTGCGCACCGGCATGGGTGGGTGGCGTGGAGGTGGGCCGGGCGGCGAACACAACGGTGGCCGACAGCGCGAACACGGCCAGCGCGATCAGGAGGCTGCGGAGGTGGCGGCTGATGGATCTCACGGTGATGGAGAACCTCTTGCTGGGGATGATGACACTCAAGGTAACGACGGTTCGGCGCATGGGTTAGGGGTACGTTCGTCCCGGTTCGGTGCCCGGGTGCACGGCCCGGATGGCGGAACGGTGGCCGGCAGTGGAACGACCGGTCAGGCGCCCAGGCCGCCCTGGATCATCAGCGCCAACCAGATCGTTCCCAGGGCCGCAGTCCCGATCGCCTCGACCTGCCACGCCCGCTCGCGGCGAGCGCTGGCCACGGACGTGGCGGCGAGGCTCGCGCCGACCGGCACGAGTCCAACGATCGCGAGTGCCCCGACAAGGAGCAACGGCCGATTCGTCGCGAGCGCCGATGCCGTGGCCGCCAGCCCCACTGCTCCGAACAGGCCCGCCGCCACGGCCGCCGAGCGCGTCGGACCGAGCACGATCGCGACTGACGACAGGCCCGCCGCCCGGTCCCGCTCGACGTCGACGAGGGCGTTGCCGATTGCCAGTCCGGCGCCTGCGGCGACGGCCGCGGGGAGGAGAATCGCGAAGGCTGGCACGAGGCCGCCGGTCGCCCCGAGCCAGCCGAAGACGGGCAGAATCGGGATCCCGATTGCAAACGGCAGCCAGGACCAGGCAGTGCCCTTGAGGCGCAGGTCGTACGCGAGGCCGATCCCGACAACGATGACGGCGAGCCCGCCGATGGCCGGCGACACCGAGAGGGCGAGGCTCGCGCCACCGGCGAACAGGATCCCGGCGAGGATCACCGCCCGGCGGCTCGCCACGAGACCGGACGGGATCGGCTTGCCGGCCTTCCGGCCAGCGTCCGCGGGCGCATCCACGACGTCGTTGACCGTGCCGATCCCCAGCTGGAGCATGGTCATCGCGAGGCCGAGGCGAAGGGTCAGGTCAGGCGGCGCGCCGGCGATCAGGGCCACGGAGCCGCTGACCAGCCCGTCGAGCATGGATGGAAACGGATGGCTGAGGCGAAGCCAGCCGAGGAGGCGCTCCCCCGCCGAGGTCGGATCAGACGTAGACGAGCTCGCCGAAGTTCGCGACGAGGTAGTCGATCAACCGACTCCGACCATCGGCGACCTGCGAGCGGATCCCGGGAACCAGGGCGAACAGGGTGATGGCCGGCACCATCAGGCGTCCCTCGCGATCCCGACCCACGACCGCGGGTGGGCCGCCGCCGGAAGCGAACACACGTTCGAATCCTGCTTCGTCGAGGCCGGCGGCCACGCGGAAGTCCGCCACGACCTTGACCACGCCCCGACGGATCGCCACGTCCCGCATCATCTCGGCGGCCCAGGCGTCGATCTGTTCGTCGCTCTGGTCCGTGAGTCGGTTGCGGTACTCCACGGGATCGGCCGACAGGCCGGTCGTCGCCACGTTGCCTCCACGGTTCGGGGATCGGCCGCAGTATGCCAGAGTCGACCGGCTCAGGGCCGTGCGAGGGCCGCCCGCTCCGCCGCGTCGCGGTCGCCCTCCGGCCAGTCGTTGAACGCCTCCGTCACTCGCCGGCCCAGGGGACCGGGTCGCTCCAGCTCCGGCTCGTCGCGGACGAGTGCGAGGAGCGCGGCGTGGCAGCGGGCCGTCAGCGCATCGACGTTCTCCCGATTCGGCCGGCCGATCCCGACGATCGGTTCGCCGATCACGACCCGGACGCGCCGGCCGAGCGCCAGCCACGACGTCCCGTGGATCGCGATCGGGACGAGCGGAACCGTCTCGCGCAGGGCGAAGTAGGCCGCTCCCTCGTTCAGCGGGCCAAGACGTGCCTCGAACGGGTGGATCCGGCCCTCCCCGGCGATGGCCACGACACCGCCGGCCGCGATCACGGCGTGGACGCGCTTGGTCGCCACGATCAGGTCGTTCTTGCCCGGCCGGTACGGGATCGTCGCGCCCGTCCAGGTCATCAGCCGGTTTCGGCCACCGACCGACATGTCCTCTTCCTTCGGCCCGAAAAAGGTGAGCCGCGGCCGCATCGGGAGGATCGCCATCAACAGGAACGGATCGGCCCAGTTCAGGTGGTTGAAGCAGTAGATCGCGGGGCCGTCCGGGAGGTTGGTCCGGTTCTCGAGACGCAGGCGGAGATACGCCCGGGCGACGATCCACGACACGATCCGGGCGCCCCACGAGCGGATGGTCCGGCGCCACGGATGAAGACCCTCGAACCCGTGCGGGCCGGTCACCGCCGGCCGCAGCGTGGGCGGCGTCGCGTTGCCGGGTTCCGGTTCGCCGGTCATCGCCGCTCGGCACCGGCCGGCGGCCGGGCGAACAGCCGATCGGGGTCGAGGTCGGCCAGCCGATCGAGAACCGAGTCGGCGAATGGCTCCCAGCCGGGCGCCGGCGGCACGGAGTGATTCGGAACGAGGACCGTCGCCATGCCCGCGGCCTTCGCCGCCCGCAGGCCGTTGAGCGAATCCTCGACGACAAGCACCCCGGCGGGCGGCATCCCGATCCGACTGGCGGCCGCGAGGAAGACGTCCGGGGCCGGCTTGCCGTGGGCAACCTCGTCGGAGGACACGACCGCGTCGAACACGTCGGTGAGGCCGGTCACGGCGAGAGCTGCGTCGATCACCCGCCGGTGCGAGGAAGACGCGAGGGCGGTCGGGCAATCCGCGGCGATCCGCCGGACGGCCTCCACGGCTCCCGCGATCGTCGGCGGCCCATCCCGCTCATATCGAGCCACGACGCCTTCGACGATTGCCGCCTGGATGTCGGCGTCCGCCAGGTCGAGCTCGAGGCGTTCGCGCATCGTGGCCGACCACTGCGCCGAGTTGCCACCCATGACCGCGTGCTGATCGGCCTGGGTCCAGGGCCGTCCATGATCGCGGGCAAACGCCTCCCGGACCTCGTCCCACCAGATTTCCGAGTCGACGATGACCCCGTCGAGATCGAAGATGACGGCGCGGATCACCCGGTCGTGCCCGACGGCGGGGTCAGCGGGACGTGCCACTCGTCAGGGCCTTCGGCGCGGATCGGCCTGGGCCGGCGGCGTTCGTCCCCGTTCGGACCGCCGGCTTGGCCGCGACCTTCGCGGGTCCGGATCCGGGTGCCTTGGCGACGGCCTTGGCGTCCTTCACAGCCGCTCCGGCAGCGCGCCTTCCGCCTCGTCGACTTGCCTCCTCGACCGGCGGCAGCGGCCTGCCATCGATCGCGGCGATCACCCGCAACGCGAACGCCGCGACGCGGTCGGCCTCGACGTCCACGCCGCGCAGATTCTGGCTCTCGACCTGGACGCTGAGCATTCGATGACCGCCCTGCGTCTCGACCGACAGCTCGCCGATCGCGACCCGGTTCCAACGGATGAGCTTCGTCGTCGCCCGCGGGCCCTCGCCCGGAACGTTGGGCCGGACGAAGGTCAGAATCAGGCCGGGATCGGTCGGGACGAGGATCGCGTAGCGGTTGGCCGGCTCGTCACCCCAGGCCACCCAGCAATGCGGGTCGGGCCCGGCGCCGAGCGCGGTCAGCACGGGATCGATGACCGCCGCCACCTTCGGCGCTGCGACGTCCTTGTTGGGAGCCGCGGACCGCCACTCGCTGAGTCGCATCACCACCTCCGCCAAGCGTCGCGCCACCTTCGCCGGGCGCACTGGGTCGGCCCGAGGCTAGCACAGTCCTGTACCGTTGCCGTCGCGATCCGGAGGAGGGCGAGACGGCATGCAGATCGATCGACGGCTGGTCGGATTCGGGCTGTCCTTGATCACCGTCGGAGCCGTCATGGTCGCCGTCCGCCAGGGCCTGCTGTCCGAGGACACAGCCGGCCGAGCCTGGTCCCTGTGGCCCCTGATCCTGGTCGGGATCGGACCCTCGATCGCCCGACTGTCGCTCGGTCCCGCCCGGACGTGCGCCGGCTGAGCGCGACGGCGTGGACGCCGTCGACCCCGCGATGACGATTCCGAACGAGGCGGCCTTCGCGGGGTTCGCCGGCGCGGGGATCGTGGCCGGCCTGGTGCTGCTGGTGCGCGGCATGCTGGCGTTCCAGTCGGCCGGGCGGATCAGCGGCACGTCGGCGTCGCGAATCGCCAGCATCGCGGTCGGCGAGGTCCTCGTGACCGGTGCCGCCGAGCCGATCGAGCTGACTCTCGTCTCGCCGCTCCAGAGTGGGCCGTCCGTCTACTACCGGGCGCGGATCACGGAGTCGCGCGACGGCGACGGCGCCGACCTGTTCCGCGAGGAGCGCGCCGTCGGATTCCGGGTCAACGACGGGAGCGGCGCCGTCCGGGTCTTTCCGGGCGGCTCGGAGTTCGACGTCCCGGATCGATTCGACGAGTCGACCCCGGCGTGGGGTGGCGAACCGGTCGGCCTGCTCCCCCGGATGGGCCCGGCGTTCGCCCCCGGGCCGGCGGACCGTGAGGCACGGATCGCGGCCCTGCTGACCGTCCGCGAGCCCGGCGCTTGGTCGCTCCGCGACGGCGCCGGCCTCGCCCTCCCGATCTCCCGGGGTGATCGGCACTACCGCGAAGCGCGGATCGAGGTCGGCGACATCGTGACCGTGACCGGCCGTGCGCTGCCGTTCCGCGATCTGGCCGACCCGGGCGCCGCCAACCTGCTCGACGGGTCGGGCGTTGACGGCGCCGATCCCGAGGTCGCCCTGGACCTCGCCGAGGCACGCGCCGCGGGGCTCCTTGCCGCGACGCCGGAAGAAGCCTGGGGCAACGCCGCGATCCCGGGCTTCGGGATCGGTCGGCCGGTGCGTGCCCCCGAGCTGGATCCGGCCGCGAATCCCCTGCCAACCGCCGACCCGGACCTCGCGGCGCGGGTCGCGGCGACCTTCGAGATCGCGCCGGACGCCCTGGTCCTCGCCACCTCGGACGAGGTCCCGCTCCGGATCGCGCTCGGGGCTCCGTCGGCGGTCGCTGCCCGCCACGACTGGCAGTTCGTTCTGGGCCTGCTCGGTGCGGTCCTCGCGATCGGATCGGCGATGAGCCTCGCCCTGCTCCTCGACGGCGGGCTCTGATGAACCTGCCGGGCATGGCCGCCGCATTCGCGCTCGGGCTCGTGCTCGCGATCATCCTCTTCGTGGTAATCGCGACGTGGAACGATGTCGTCGCCCTCCAGCGCCGGATCGACAAGGCGTGGGCCAACATCGAGGTCGCCCTTCAGCAGCGCCACGATCAGCTGCCCAACCTCGTGGAGGCGGTCCGCGGCCTGATGACGTTCGAGCGCGACGTGCTGACCGCGGTCACCGCGGCGCGGGCGGGGTTCTCGCCGGCCGCGCCGATCCCCGACCAGGCGGCCACGTCGGCGGCCACGACCCGGGCGGTCCGGACGCTGTTCGCGACTGTCGAGCGCTATCCCGAGGTCCGCGCGGCAGCCAATGTCCTCGCCCTCCAGGCCGAGATCGAGCGGCTCGAGTCGATGATCGCCGACCGGCGCGAACTCTACAACGACCAGGTCTATCGGTACGGCACGCGAATCGGGCAGGTTCCGGGCATGTGGCTGGCAGGGTTGTTCGGGTGGACGGCCCGGCCCTTCTTCGATGCCGCGCCAGAGGCCGATGCGGTCCCGTCGGCTCGCCTCGACGACGAGGCAGGCCGGCGATGACCGACGAGATCACCCCGACCCGGCTCGTCCTGGCTCGGCACGGCGAGACCGAGTGGTCGAAATCGGGCCAGCACACGGGGCGCACGGACATCCCGCTCACCGGGCTCGGGCGCGAACAGGCCCGCCAGCTCGGCGCCGTGCTCGGCGGCCGGACGTTCAGCAGGGTCGTCTCGAGCCCGCTCGTGCGCGCCCTCGATACGTGCCGCCTGGCGGGATTCGGCGATGTCGTCGTCGTCGATCCCGAGCTCCAGGAGTGGGACTACGGCGTGTACGAGGGCCGGCGCCGGGCGGACATCGACCGCGACGAGCCGGGCTGGACGGTCTGGAGCCGGCCGATCCGCGACGGCGAGAGCCTTGCCGAGCTCGGCGAGCGGGCCGATCGGGTGATCGCCCGGCTGCTGCCGACCGGGGGCGACGTGCTCATCTTCTCGCACGGCCACTTCCTGCGCGTGCTGGCTGCCCGCTGGATCGAGACACCGCCGGTGACCGCCAGCCGGCTTGAGCTGGCGACGGCGACGATCTCGGAGCTCGGCTGGGAGACCGACCGCCGGGTGATCGAGGCCTGGAACGAGGCCGGGCACCTGGGCTGACCGCCGGCGCTCCGCGGGTCAGGCTGCACGACCCGGTCCGCCGGTCCGATCGGCCCGCGCGGCCACGGGCGATCCAAGGCACCCTGTAGGCATGCCCCTCGAACCAATCGATCGCCAGGCCGGCGCGCCGGCGATGGCCGCCAACGCCGCGATTGGCCCCGGAGCCATCACCGATCCCGACACCGGCCTGACCGATGCCGAGGCCCGCCGGCGTCTGCTCGCGGACGGCCCGAACGAGGTCGAACCGCCGCCCCGGCCGACGCTCCCGAAGCTCGTCCTCGAGGCGATGTCCGAGCCGTTCGTGATCCTGCTCCTGCTCGCGGGTGTGGGCGCGATCCTCCTCGGCGAGGTGCGCGACGGGATCCTCGTGCTCGGCGGCCTCCTTCCCATCGTCGGCGCCGACGTCGTGACCGAGTACCGGGCCGAGCGCGCCCTCGCCGAACTGCACGCCGCGGCGGCCCCGCGGGCGACCGTCCGGCGTGACAGTCGCGTGCTCGACATCGATGCCGCCGAGGTCGTCCGCGGCGACGTCATCCTCGTCCGGGCGGGCGACATCGTGCCGGCTGACGTGCGCCTCTCCGCGGCCGTCGGGCTCGCCTTCGATCGAAGCCTCCTGACGGGCGAGTCGATGCCCGAGGACGCCCTGCTGAGCCCCGATGCAACGGCCCCGACCGGCGGCCATCCGCGCGAGATCGGGTTCGCCGGGACGAGCGTGGTCCGCGGCAGCGGCGCGGGGGTCGTGATCGCGACGGGCGCACTGACCGCGCTCGGCCGGATTGCGGGCAGCCTGGGCTCGGCGCCGTCGCGCCGTTCCCCGCTCCAGCGCGAGCTCGACCGCCTCGTCCGGATCCTGCTCATCGTCGCGATCGGACTGATCGCGGTCACCGTCGGCGCCGGGTTCCTGCGCGGTCATCCCGCCGGGGCGAACCTCCTGGCCGGGATCTCGGCCGCCATCGCGGCGATCCCCGAGGAACCGCCGATCCTGCTCGCGGTGATCCTCGGCTTCGGCGCCCACCGGCTGCTCCGCCGGAACGTCCTGGTCCGGCGCCTGTCGGCCGAGGAGACGCTCGGCGCGGTCGACCTGATCCTGACCGACAAGACCGGCACGCTGACCGAGAACCGGCTGGTCCTGACCGATGTCCTTCGGCCCGCCGGGTCCGTCGCGCCGGGCGAGGAGCGGCGGCGCCTCGTCGAGCTCGGGCTGCGAGCGGAGGACGACGCGTGGCGGGCCGATCGGTTCGGCGCGCCGCGCGGCTCGTTCGCGCGAGCGCTCGCCGCTGGGCTGGAGGAGCTCGGCGGGAGCCCGAGCCTCGACTCCGCGGATCTGATCCATTCGCAGCCACCGGCCGATGGCCGGCCGTTCGCGACGACCTCTGCACGCCGCGCGGGTCGAATCGAGCATGTCGCCCTCGGCGCTCCAGAGGCGGTCCTGGGGCTCTGTCCGCGCCTGCCGGAGGCGGAGCTCGACGCGTGGCGCGAGCTCGTGGCCGGCGCGGCAGACCGCGGTGGGCGGCTCGTGCTTCTCGCCCGCTCGCTCGACGATGAACCGTGGCGCCCCGAGGCCGTCCTGGCCTTCGCCGATCCGCTCCGGGCCGGTGTCCACGAGGCGATGACGACGACGCGGACGGCCGGAATCCAGACGATCGTCGTGACCGGCGACCACCCCGCGACGGCCCGGGCGATCGCGCGCGAAGCCGGTCTCGACATCGACCTCGTGATCACGGGCGAGGAGCTCGGGACCTGGGACGACGCGCGACTCGATGCCGACCTGGCATCGCTCGACGTCGTGGCTCGTGCCCGGCCCGAGGACAAGCTCCGTCTCGTCCAGGCCGCCCGCCGGACGTCGCGAACCGTTGCCGTGACCGGCGACGGCGTGAACGACGCGCCGGCGCTGACCCACAGCGACGTGGCGGTCGCGATGGGCAGTGGCTCGGCGGTCGCGAAGGGCGCGTCGGACCTCGTCCTCAACGACGATTCGTTCGCGACTCTCATCTTTGCGATCCGTGACGGGCGGCGGATCGTCGCGAACGTCCAGAAGGGCCTCGTGTTCCTCGTCTCGACCCACGTCGCGTTGCTCGGGTTCATCCTCGTCGCGACCCTGCTCGGCACCGGACAGCCGCTCCTGCCCATCCAGATCCTGTGGCTGGAGCTGTTCATCGACCTGTCGACCTCCGTGGCGTTCGAGCGCGAGGCCGAGGAGCCCGGAGCCATGTCCGTGGCCCCGCGCCGGCGCAACGTGCCGCTCCTGACGACCGCGCTGCTGGTCCGGATCGCGGCCGCCGGAGGGTTCAGCGCCCTGGCCGCAGTCGCGCTCTTCTTCAGCGAGCCGGCCGGCAGCGACCACGCCCGGTGGCTGGCGTTCACCGCGCTCGTCGTCGCCCAGGCGGTCCGGGCCTACGGGAACAGGAGCCTGACCCGGCCGCTCACGGCCCTCGGATCGAACCGGGTCCTCCTTGGGGCGGCGATCGCGGTCGTCGCCATCCAGATCGCCATCCCGGCGGTTCCGGCCCTGGCCGGGATCTTCCGGGCGACCCCGCTCGACGGCCGCGATTGGCTGATCGTCGCGGCGATCGCGGTCGCTCCGCTACTCGTCGCCGAGCTGGTGCGTCGGACGACCGGACGCACCTGGGTCGCCTGACCGGACGGCGCGGAGCGCCGGTTCACGGTAGAATTCTTGTCCGCGCAACCGTCGCGTCCCGTCCCCGCATGGTCGATGGCCCTCACGGACCGGCCAGCGTCGGCCGACCGTCAGCTCCGGGAGGATTTGCCAATGTCCAACGGCACCATGCGACCGCCGCGTCCCCCCGCGAAGCCGGCCGATGAGCCGCTCAAGCACGTGATCGCGGAGTACAAGCATCAGGCCCAGACCATCACCTGCGTCTGCGGCTGGCACGGCAAGAGCTCGTCGCTCGACGGCCGGACGTCGGAGTGGACCACCCACCTGGCAGCGTTCCGGACCAAGCCCCGCTGAACGCGTCGCGGCGTAAGTGCCGCGGACCGACCGTCACCCGTCACATCATCGACCGGCGCGCACCCGCGCCGGTCGTTCGATTCCGGGTCGTCCGCCAATCCCGGCCGCGACCCAGCCTCAGGCGAGCCCGCGCTTCTTCTCGAGCACGATCTGCTGGACCTGGGTGATCCCGGTCGCGAAGCCGGCCTCGCTGATCGCGAGGTAGTACTCCCACATCCGGATGAAGCGCTCGTCGAAGCCCTGCCCGCGAACCTCGTCAAGCCGCCCGAGGAAGTTCGAGCGCCAGGTCGCAAGCGTCCGGGCATACGACGAGGCCACGTCCTGGACGCCGGTCACCAGCAGCCGGGTACCGGCCGTCGCGTGCTCGATCGCCGCGAGTGACGGCAGGAGCCCGCCCGGGAAGATGTACGTCTGGATCCAGTTCGCGCTCTTGCGCTGCGCGTCGTAGTCGGCGTCCGGAAACGTGATCGCCTGGAGGCTCATCCGGCCGCCCGGCTTCAACGCCCGATCGCAGGCGGCGAAGTAGGTCGGGAGGTACTCGTGCCCGACCGCCTCGATCATCTCGATCGAGACGACCGCGTCGTATTGGCCCGTCACGTCCCGATAGTCCAGAAGCTCGACCGTGGCGAGATCCTCGAGCCCGGCTGAGCGGATCCGCTCCCGGGCGAGGGCCTGCTGGGCCGGCGAGATCGTGAGCGACGTCACCCGAGCCCCGAGCTCGCCCGCGGCGTGGAGCGCGAAGCCGCCCCAGCCCGAGCCGATCTCGAGGACGTGCATCCCCTCCCGGATCCCGGCTCGCTCGGCGATCACCCGGTACTTCGCGCGCTGGGCATCGGCGAGGAGCTGATCGTCGCTCTCGAAGAACGCGCTCGAGTAGGTCATCGTTTCGTCGAGGAACAGGCGGTAGAAGTCGTTGCCCAGGTCGTAATGACGACGGATGTTGCGGCTCGCCTGCGCGACGGTATTCCGGCGCAGCCGATGGCCGACGATCCGCGGGAGCTGGAGCGGCAGCCGCCACCAGCCGCGGGTCAGGGCAAGGGCGTCGCGGTTCCGGGCGGCAAGCTTGAGCAGGGCCGGCAGGTCCGGGCTCGACCACGAGCCGTCCATCCAGGCCTCGCCCGCTCCCGTCTCGCCGCCGAGGAACATGCGCATGACGGCCCGCTCGTCGTGGATCCGGATCTCGGCTCGCGGCCCGGCGCCATCGGCCGCACCGACGATCTCGTGGCTCCCGTCGGGCAGGACGATCGTGAGCCGGCCGACCCGGATTCGTCTCGCGGCGGCCAGCATGATCCGCCGGGCGACCCGGTCGAATGCCGGGATGCCAATCGTCATTCCCCTCGATCGGTCGATCGACGGGCTGCTCATCGGACGGCCTCGCGCGCGGCAAGCGCCTCGCGCCGGGCGAGCGTCTCGCGCGTCGCCGTTCCGTGCCGATGAAAGCGAGCCCCCTTCAGCCACAGGCGGAGCGCGTGCCAATGGATCAGCCCGATCGTGCGCTGGGTCATCAGGGGATGCCGGAACAGCATCCGCAGGAGCGTCCGATCGGACAGCGCGCGCCGCCGCAGGACGAGGCTTGTCGTGAGCAATGGTCCGTCTCCGTGATGTTCGTTGATGGCGATCGACAGTCGATCGGTGGTGGCCCGGACGTGGACGACGTAGCGGCCGTCCATGCCGATGAACGGCGAGACGTAGAAGTCCTTGGCCATGCCCGCCCGGAACGGCGCGTCGGGCGCGGCCGCGGGATCCTGGCGGAGCAGGTACAGGTGCCGCTCGCCGTGGGTGTTGTGGACCTCGACGATGACGACCCGGAGCTCCCCTGCCCCGTCGCGGCACAGGTAGAACGAGGCCGGGTTGAATACGTAGCCGAGGACCCGCAGGTTCGTGACGAGGGTAATCTGCCAGCCGGTCGGGTCGTGGCCGTCGCCGCGCAGGAGCTCGTCGATCGCGGCGGGCAGATCGGCGGCGGGCTCGGGCAAGTGGTCGTCATCGCGGAACGCAACGACGCCCCGCCCGTTCCGGCTCAACAGGCGCAGGCGGGCGTCGACCTCGTCGAGCTCGGCCAGGTCGAGTGCGGCGTAGTACACCGCGTGGTCGAGGGCGTAGTCGAACGGCGCCAGGCGGCGATGGCGGACCCGGCCCTCGAGCAGGTGGGACCTCATGCGGCACGCGCCTCCGCGGCCGAGGCGAGCAGGTCGGCCGCTTCGAAACCCGACCGGCAGCCGTCCTCGTGGAAGCCGTAGCCGAGGTGGGCGCCGGCGTGGAACGTGTTCCGGTGCCCCTGGAGGGCGCCGATCCGGGCCTGGGCCGCCAGCGTCGCGAACGTGTACATCGGATGGCTGAATGCGCGCTCCAGGATCACCCGTTCGGCCCGGATGTCGATCGCCGGGTTGACCGACACGCAGTACTCGACGGGCCCCGGGATCGATTGGAGACGGTTCATGTGGTACGTCATTGTCAGGGCGCTGCCCGGCCGGCGGCAGTCGGCGGTGTCGATGTTCCACGACGCCCAGGCGCCGCGCCGCGCCGGCAGGACGCGCTCGTCGGTGTGGAGCACGACCTGGTTCGTCGAGTACTCGATGCCGCCGAGGGCAGCCCGTTCGACCGGGTCGGCGTCGGAACCGAGCAGGCGCAATGCGTCGTCGGCGTGGGTCGCGAGGATCACGGCGTCGAACCGATCGTGGCGGCCGTCGACCAGCCCGATCGTTACGCCGGCGGCATCGCGCCGAACCGCTGCGACCGGTGAACCGGTCAGAACCGCGCCCGCGGGCAGCCCGGCCACGATCCGCTCGACGTACGAGCGCGAGCCGCCACGGACCGTCCGCCACGGCACGGACCGGCCGACCCCGATCAGGCCATGGTTGTCAAGGAAGCGCAGCAGGTAGTCGATCGGGAACTCGCCCACCCGATCGGCCGCGGTCGACCAGACGGCCGACGTGATCGGGACGAGGAAGTGCTCGCGGAAGTCGCGACCGTAGCCACGGTCGGCGATCCAGTCGGCGAGCGAGCGGCCATCGGGTTGCGGGGCGTCGAGGACGGCCCGGGCGTCGCGGTAGAACCGGGCGATGTCGGCGAACATCCGCCAGTGGCCGGGCCGGGTCACGAGCCGCGGGTCGCCGAGGAAGCCGCCGGCGCCGCGCGAGCTGAAGGCGATCCCGCACGCCCTGCAACTCGACCCGAGCGACATGTCACTGGCTTGCGTCGCGACGCCGAGCTCGGCGAGGAGGCCGATGAACCGCGGGTAGGTCGCCTCGTTGTAGACGATGAACCCGGTGTCGACCGCCACCGGGCCGCTGGGCCTGGCGACGTCGACGGTCGCGACATGGCCGCCCGGCTCCGGGTGCTGTTCGAAGACCGTGACCCGGTGCTCGTGGCGGAGCGCCCAGGCCGCGGTCAGGCCGCTGACGCCAGAGCCGACGATCGCGATGTCCACGGTCAGCCGGCCGACCCGGCGGCTCGAGCGAGCTCGTCGAGTGCTCGCTGCATGCCGTCCCGAGCATCGCGGCCGATCTTGGCGAAGATTCCGCCCAGCAGCGGCTCGAGGAGGCGCATCGGCCCCTGGAGGTGGATCTCCGCGACGTACTCGATGCGTGAGCCGCCGCCGCGGGGGTGGAACGTGATCTCGTCGCGTGCAGTGACGCCCGACCCCTCGCCGCGCAGAACGACCTGGCGGTTCGGCTCGAACGTCTCGATCCGGTACTCCATCGGGACGACCTTGCCGCGCATCCGGACGCCGAGCCGGTACCGAGCGCCGGCACCGACCGGTCCGCTGTCCACCCGCTCCGACGTCGCCGTGCCCGGGTCCCACGCGGGGGCGTTGGCGAAGTCGGCGATGAAAGCGAACGACTCGGCGGGCGAAAGGTCGGTCTCGATCGTCTCGCGCAGGATCGGCATGTGGTCTCCGGGCTG
Organism: Chloroflexota bacterium; assembly: GCA_031365595.1. Lineage (GTDB taxonomy): Bacteria > Chloroflexota > Limnocylindria > Limnocylindrales > CSP1-4 > CF-46. The sequence goes on from JANLYK010000322.1 coordinate 17,168, forward strand.
TGGGCTCGACGCTGTCGGGGTGGATCGAGCAGTGTTCACGCTTTGTTCAATGGATGATGCGCATGGTAGGGCGTGGCGGATCACTTGTCTAGTGCTTGTCTAATGTTTGCATAGGCTGTATGCTGGGATCTGATGCACCGAAGAATCCGCCCATCCGATCCCACCTGGCAGTTCGCCGTCGACGCCCTCCTCGAGCTGTCGATCGTCGGGAGTTTCAGCTGGCTTGGGCCGGCGGTACGCCGCCGACTGGGCGGCTGGACAAATCCGCCGGCCGAGAGCCTCGCCGGGCGAACCGTCCTGATCACGGGCCCGACATCGGGTCTCGGCCGCGTGACGGCTTTCGCGCTCGGCGATCTCGGGGCACGGGTCGTGCTCGTCGGGCGCAACCCCGACAAGCTGCGCGCAGTCGCAGCCGAACTCCGGACCCGAACGGGCGAGGACCGCTACCCGACGGTGGTCGCGGATCTCGGGTCGCTCGCGTCCGTCCGCGCCGCGGTTGCCGGGATTCTCGAGACCGAGGACCGGCTGGACGTCCTGGTCGACAACGCGGGTGCGATCTTCCCGGAGCGGATTGTCGGGCCGGACGGAATGGAGGCCACGTTCGGGCTGATGGTCGGCGGTCCGTTCGCGCTGACGGCCGGGCTGCTGCCGCTCCTTCGGACGAGCCATGGGCGGGTGATCGCGGTGACGTCCGGCGGGATGTACACCCAGCCGCTCGATCTGGACGACCTCCAGTCGGTCCACGGCGAGTGGTCGGGCGCGAAGGCATACGCGCGCGCCAAGCGTGCCCAGACAGCGCTCATCCGTGAGTGGGCGCGCCGCTTCGCAGGGAGCGGGGTCACCTTCAACGCGATGCACCCCGGCTGGGCCGACACGCCCGGCCTGGCCGACTCGCTGCCAGCGTTCCACCGGTACATGGGCCCGCTCCTCAGATCGGCCGAGGACGGCGCCGACACGATCGTCTGGCTCGCCGCCCACCCGAACGCGACCGGCTGGACCGGCCGCCTGTTCCTCGATCGGCGGCCGCGCCCGTTCGATCGAGCCCCGCTCACGCGACTGTCGGCAGGAGACCGCCGCGTACTTTGGGATGCCCTCGTCGAGCTCACGGGCATCGCGGATCCGACGCCCGCCGGGTAGCCCGAGCAGCGCGCCACCACGCGGTGTTTCCACATGTCGAGACCTTCGACACGTGTTCGCAAGGCGCTTGGCGCAAAGAGACTGTAGGCGCCACTCCGGCGAAGTCACTTTGGTGCCCGACCCCCTGACCCAAACCAAGGAGGCAGACCATGTGCCTGAACTGCGGATGCGGCGAACCTGAGACTCGCCACCAGGAGACGGACATCACAGCTGACGATGTCCGAAAGGCGGCGGCCGGCAAGCCGCTGGATCAGACGGTCCAGAACATGCGAGGTGGCCTTGACAAGATGGCGCAGTCCCACGGCAGTGAGACGGGTGGCTCGATGAGTCAGTCGAGTTCGGGCGGCCGAAGCCAGAGCTGACGACACGGTCCACCGGGCGGCGGACCGGAAGGTCCGCCGCTTCCATCACTCCATGACCCGCCGGCACGCGACGGATGGCTCGATCCGCACCGCAGAGGCCGTTCCGCGAGGGACTGTTTGGCTCCGGCGGTAAGATTCGAACTTACGACCAAGCGGTTAACAGCCGCCCGCTCTACCACTGAGCTACGCCGGAGCGAGGGTCGGCGGACCGTGACGGACCGTCGACGAGGGCGCCGTCGCGGCGCCGGACGAGAGGATACCAGAAGGTCCGGCCCGATCCGGGCACCCCGGCCGGGGCACGTCCGGCGACTCGATCCGGCACGATGACCGGGTGATCCACCTGACCCGAATTGCCCGCGGGCCGACGGGCGCGGCCCGCTCGCGCGGTCGCCGCGATCGGTCCCGCGCCGGTTTCCCGTTCGACATCCCGGCGATCGAGACCCTGCCCGAACTCATCCTCGACCACCCGGTCACGATCCTCGTGGGCGAGAACGGCTCCGGCAAGTCGACCCTGCTCGAGGCGATCGCGATCGCGGCCAAGGCGACGACGGCGGGCTCGGCCGATGCCGCTGACGACGACACGCTGGCCGGCGTCCGGGCGCTCGCCGGCGATCTTCGCCTGTCGTGGGTGAGCCGCAAGCATCGTGGCTTCTTCCTCCGAGCCGAGGACTTCTTCGGCTTCGCCCGGCTGATGGCGACGATGCGCGCCGAGCTCGAGGCGGGCCTCGCCCGGGTGCTCGTCGACTACGCGGATCGGGAAGCATTCGCCCGGGACCTCGCCGCCGGGCCGTACCGCAAGGAGCTCGCGGAGCTCGAGCGCCGGTATGGAGCCGGCATCGACACCCACTCCCACGGCGAGGCGTTCCTCGCGTTCTTCCGCGATCGGTTCGTGCCCGGCGGAACGTACTTCCTCGACGAGCCCGAGGCGCCCCTCTCGCCCTTCCGCCAGCTCGCGTTCCTCGCCCTGGTCCGCGAGGCGGTCGCCGCCGGCTGCCAGATCGTGATGGCAACCCACTCCCCGATCCTGCTCGCCTGCCCGGACGCGGCGATCTGGTCGTTCGACGCGACCCCGATCCGGCGGGTCGCGTGGCGCGACCTCGAGCACGTGACCCTGACCCGCGACTTCCTCAACGACCCCGAATCATTCCTCCGCCACCTGTGAGCGCCGCCGGTATCCTCGGGCCATGACGGACCTCCACCCACTCATCACGGCCGACGAGCTGCTCGGGCTCGTTCGGGCCGGCGCTGACGACCTCCGGATCGTCGATTGCCGCTGGGTGCTCGGTACGCCCGGCGCCGGAGTGGTCGCCTACGCGGCCGGCCACATCCCGGGGTCGATCCATCTCGACCTCGACGACGATCTGGCCGATCCGGCCGGCTACGGAGCGCCGGGCCGTCATCCGCTGCCCTCCCCCGCCGAGTTCGCGGCCGACCTCGGCCTGGCCGGAATCGCCGACGACCATCTCGTCGTCGCCTACGACGATGTCGGCGGCTGGGTCGCCGTCCGTCTGTGGTGGATGCTCGATGTTCTCGGTCACGACAGGGTCCGCGTCCTCGACGGCGGGCTCGCCGCCTGGACCGCAGCCGGCGGCGAGCTGACGACCGAGGTTCCAGCGTGGCCCGAGGCGGCACTCCACCTCCGGGATCGATGGGACCGGGTGATCTCGCGCGAGGAGCTGAAGGACCGTCTCGGGTCGGTCGTCCTGCTCGACGCGCGCGGCGCGCCGCGCTACCGCGGTGAGACCGAGCCCATCGATCCGGTCGCCGGCCACATCCCGACGGCCGTCAACGCGACGATCGACGCCAACCTCGTCGAACCTGGTGGCGCGTTCCTGGCACCCGACGAGCTGGCTGCCCGGTTCCGGGCCCTCGGCGCCGACGGGTCGGCCGGCCCGGTCGTCACCTCGTGCGGCAGCGGCGTCTCGGCCCTCCATCACGCGCTCGCGATGCGCGTCGCCGGCCTGCCCGACCCGATCCTGTACGTCGGCTCGTACAGCGAGTGGTCGCGGTCCGGCGAGCAGGTTGCGACGGGGCCCGAGCCCGGCGATCCGGCGCCGCCGTGATCGAGGTTCGTCCGAGCGGCCGTCCCCAGACAGGGTAGGAGCGCTCAGCCCGCCCGGCCGGGATCCTCCCGTCGCCGTTTGTCCTCGAACATCAGGGCGTCGGCTCGGGCGACCAGCTGCTCGAGCGACTCGGACGAGTGGGGATCGAACGTGGCCACCCCTGCGCTCGCCCCGAGACGGTACGTGGAACCGCCCTGCGCGTTGCGCGCCATCAGACCCTGGCGGAGTCGGGCGATCGGCTCCTTGCCGCTCGCCGCACCGATGAGCATCACCGCGAACTCGTCGCCGCCCATACGAGCCACGACATCGGATCCCCGGAACGCGTCGCCAAGCAAACCCGTGAACTCCCGGAGGGCGTTGTCGCCCGCGTCGTGGCCCAGCCGATCATTGATGAGCTTGAACCCATCAAGGTCCAGGTAGACGAGCGTCGCCGGGAGGGCGCGGGAACGGCAGATGTCGAGGATCGCAGCACCCAGCAACTCGAACCCGCGTCGATTCGTGAGGCCGGTCAGGTCATCCCCGGTCGCCAGGTGGACCGCCGCGATCTCGCGCTCGACCATCTCGGCCAGATCCTGGAGCAGTCCCATATCCGAGGGCGAAAGCTCTCGCGGCTCCCGGTCGATGATGCACAGCGTCCCGAGTTTCGCGCCGCCGGGGCCCTCGATCGGAGCGCCCGCGTAGAACCGGATCTCCGGCGCACCAAGCACCAGCGGGTTCTCCGCGAAGCGGGGGTCAATGCTCGCATCCTCGACCTGCATCACTTCGTCGCCGAGGATCGCGTGAGCACAGAACGAGGACTCCCGCGGCGTCTCCGCAACGTCGAGACCCTGGCGCGATTTGAACCACTGCCGGTCGGTGTCGACGAGGCTGACGAGGGCGATCGGCACCCCGAAGAGGCGCTGTGCGAGTCGCGTGACGCGATCGAACCGCTCCTCGGCGTCGGTGTCGAGCAGCGCGAGTGAGCGAAGCTGCGCGAGACGGTTCGTTTCGTCCATGCGCGTTCGATCGGGTTCCATCATCGGATTGTCATCCAGGGTCGGGAGTCTCGCAATCCGGGCCAACCACGCGATGGCGCTTCGCCCGCCACGGAACCTACTCCAGGTAATCCTTGAGCTTGCGGCTCCGGCTCGGGTGACGGAGCTTGCGGAGCGCCTTCGCCTCGATCTGGCGGATCCGCTCGCGGGTCACGTTGAACTCGCGGCCGACCTCCTCGAGAGTCCGCGCCCGGCCGTCCTCGAGCCCGAACCGGAGCTGGAGGACGCGCCGCTCGCGGCCCGTGAGCGAGTCGAGCACCGCCTCCACCTGCTCCTTCAGCAGCTGGTGGGACGCCGCCTCGGCGGGAGCCAGCGCGCCGCGGTCCTCGATGAAATCGCCGAGGTGGGAATCCTCCTCCTCGCCGATCGGAGTCTCGAGCGACACCGGCTCCTGCGAGACCTTGATGATCTCGCGGACCTTCTCGGGGGTGACCTGGACCTCCTGGCCCTTGGACATCGCCTCGGCGATCTCCTCGACCGTCGGCTCGCGACCCAGCTCCTGGAGGAGCTGACGGGACACGCGGATCAGGCGATTGATCGTCTCGACCATGTGGACCGGGATCCGGATCGTCCGGGCCTGGTCGGCGATCGCGCGGGTGATCGCCTGGCGGATCCACCAGGTGGCGTACGTCGAGAACTTGAAGCCCTTCTCGAAGTCGAACTTCTCGACCGCCCGGATCAGTCCGATGTTCCCTTCCTGGATCAGGTCCAGGAACGACATCCCGCGGCCGATGTACTTCTTCGCGATCGACACGACGAGGCGCAGGTTGGCCGAGGTCAGCTGCTCGCGTGCGTCGCGCCCGATCCGGACGAGCTCGCCTTTGCGGACCGCCAGCTTCGTGTTGAGCGGGACCTCCGGGTCGAAGCCCATCTTCTTGAACAGGTCGGCGTCGTTGCCCGCGGTCACCCAGCGCTCGAGGGCCGGGTACGCGACGTCGTCGCGGGTCCAGTCGTAGATCGCCCGGAGCCCGACGTTGTCGCGCGAATCGAGGTCGCCGTTGTGAACCGCGAGGTACGCCCAGTCGAGGAGGGTGATGAACGCCTCGGGCGAGGGCGCCTCGGTGTACGCGGCGACGAGCTTGCGGGCCTCCTTCAGCAGGTTCTTCGTCCCGTCCGTCGTCGCGTCGCGGCCGGCCTTGATCAGGTGGAAGTCCGGCGGGGCGACGAGCAGGTCCTTGGCCGCTTTCGCGTGGATCGCGTCGTGAACGAGCCGATGCGCCTCCTCACCGAGCGGCAGGCGGTGCTGGAGCTTCGTCGAGCGCGTCTTGCGCTCCGTGTCGTGGAGGGTCCACTCGTGGAGCGAGACGATCCCCTTCCACGGCGCCTCGACGAGCTGCTCGCCGAGCTCGATCGCCTTGGCCAGGACGACCTCTTCCTCGGCCGTCAACAGGGCGACCTTGCCGATCTCCTTGAGGTACATCCGGACCGGGTCGTCGATCCCGATCATGTCGGCGCTGATCGCGTCGAGCTCCTCGGCGGTCGGCTCGTCGACCTCCTTCGGGTCGAGCTTCGTCGGCGCGTCGCTCGGGAGCTTGTTGTCGACGACCGCGCCGTCCTCGCCGATCACCTCGACCCCGACATCGCCGGCATCGACCGGCAACGAGCCGTCGGTCCCGGGTTCAGCGCCCAGGTCCAGATCGTCGTCCTCGTCCTCATCGTCGTCGCTCGCCACCTTGGGCAGAACCACCTTGGCGGCCCGCAGGTTGCGGGTCGCGAGGCGAGCCTCCTCGACGTCGGCCTTGGCCCGGCGCGGACGGGTCAGAACGGCTTCCACGAGTGCCTTGTCCAATGGATCAGCCATGGGTGTGCCTCCAGGGTTCGGGACGCGGGACGGAGAGGACGGGTGAGAACATGGTCATGCCCGGACCAACACAGTCGCCTGTTCGATCTGGCGATCGACGGCCCGGCGGGATTCCAGGTTCTGGCGCTGGAGGTCGAGAAGGCGGGTGACGGCCTCGCGCTCGCCGCGACCCTCGGCCGCGAGGAG
>JANLYK010000413.1:0-3219 GCA_031365595.1 Chloroflexota bacterium
ACCGGCGTGCCCATCGCGAGGATCGAGGCGAGGGCGAGGAGCTTCCGGCGCGAGTAGCCGAGGTCATACGGGTTCGTGTCGCCGTCCTTGTCGAGCCCGGTCGCGACCAGTGCCGCATCGACGGCCGCCGCAAGGTCTGCCCCGTTCAACCCGAGGTTGCGCGGCCCGAACGCGACTTCCGCCCGGACTTTGCCGGCAAAGATCTGGCGATCCGGGTCCTGGAAGGCGAGTCCGACCGTGGCCGCGAGATGAGCGACCCGCCGGGTCCTGGCGTCCACGCCATCGATCAGGACCCGCCCCTCGGTCGGCCGGAGGAGGCCATTGAAGTGGCGGACGAGCGTGGACTTGCCCGAACCGTTCTGGCCGATGATCGCGACCCGCTCGCCGCGCCCGATCGCGAGATCGACGCCGTCGAGCGCCCGGGTCTCGCCTGCGTACACGTGGACGAGGTCCTCGACGCGGATGACGGGTTCCGAGGCCGCCGTCATGAGGCGTCCGCCAGCGAGGCATCGATCGCGGACGGGTCGAGTCCTCGTTCTCGGAATGCCCGGCTCAGCCGGGCGCGGGCGGGCGGCTCGACTCCGATGGCCGCAAGCTCGGGGTCGTCGAATACCGTCCCGGTTGGGCCGTCGCGGACGATCCGGCCGCCATCGATCACGACGATCCGGCTGCAGACCGCATCGAGCAGGTCGGTCTTGTGTTCGGCGATCAGGAGCGACGTCCCTGTTCCGGCGAGCGCCCGGAGCGCCTCGCCGACCAGGCGTGTGCCGGCCGGATCGAGCTGAGCGGTCGGCTCGTCGAGGATCACGTGGCGCGGCCGCATCGCGAGGAGCGAGGCGATCCCGACGAGCTGCGCCTGGCCGCCGGACAGCCGCTGAGGATCGCGCAGGACGAGGTGCTCGAGGCGCAGCCGCGCGATCGCCTCACGGGTCCGCTCGACCGACTCGGCGACCGACAGCCCCAGGTTCATCGGCCCCAGCGCGATCTCCTCGAAGACCGTCGCCGTCACGCCGGATCGCTGGGTGTTCGGATTCTGGAAGCCGACCACGACCCGCTCCGCGAGTTGGTGCGTCGACATCCCGGCGGCGGATACGCCGTCCAGCGTGAGGGTGCCCTTCAGGCTGCCGCCGACCGATGCCGGGGCCAGCCCGGATGCCACGAGGCAAAGGGTCGACTTGCCCGCCTCGTTCGGCCCGACGAGGCCCACGATCTCGCCGTCGTCGAGGCGCAGGTCGATGTCGTGGAGGACCTCGATCGCATATCCCGCGTAGCGGTACGAGACGCCTTCGAGCAGGAGCATCAGGGCAGGCTCGGGAACGTGCCGGTCAGCCGACCGACGATCGCCGCGACGAGGGCGAGCAGGAGCACGGCCCGGACCGCGAGCTGCGCGCCGCTGTCCGGGATCCGCCACAGGAGGTTACGCCGGCCCGGCCGGCCGAACGCCCGGACCTCGAGCGCCAGGCTGCGCTCCTCGACCTCGGTCAGCGACGACAGGATCACCGGCCCAACGAGCGGCAGGACGCCGCGCAGCCGCGCCCTGATGCTGCCCTCCGTGTCGAGCCCGCGCGCCCGTTGCGCGCTCCCGATCACTCCGGCCCGCTCGACCATCGCCGGAATGGCCTCGAGGGTCGCCAGGGCGACGAACGCGAACCGCGGTGAGAGTCCTCGACGTTCGAGGTCGAGGACGAAACTGCGTGGGTCGGTCGTCAGCCCGAACAGCCCGATCGCGCCAGAGATCGCGAACAACCGGACGAGGGTCTGGCCGGCGAAGTCCACGCCCTCGAGGGTCGCATCGAACGGGCCCAAGGAGAACAGAACGGTGGTCCCGGCCCGGGTGAAGACGCTGACGAGCACCACCGAAATCGCGATCGGCAGGGTCAGCAGCAACGAGATCCGTATCAACCGCCCGGCGACGCGGGCCACGACCGCAGCCGGAATGACTCCGAGCGCGATGATCGCGAGCGGTCCAAGGTAGCCACCCACGACGAACGCGCCGAGCGACGCAACCGTTGTTGCGACCGCCTTGGTCAGCGGGTTCAGGCGGTGATACGGCGACGGCGCCGGCGGTGCAAGTCCGGCCAGAAAGCCGGCCTCGGGCGCGGAGAGCGCGGCGCCGCCCGGGATCGCGGGGTCGATGGGCTACCCCTCTGCCAGTCCGACCGCCTGCTCCCCCTGCGGGAAGCGGGCGACGAAGCGTCGGCTCAGGGCGCCAAGGATCGCAAAGACGACGAAGAACGTGAGCGTCTTGTCGATCGGATCCTGGAGGAGGCCCTGTTTGAGGACGGACGTGCCGAGATCGTCGCCTGCCTTCTGGAAGGCCGCCACGAGGAGGTCGGATCCGCTGCCTGTCACCCCGCCGAATACGATGGCTGAGATCGGTGCCGAGATGATCGCCGACACGATTCCGACCGCGAGGCCCGCGACGAAGATGTACGCCGCGCCGAGGTCGCGCTTCACGAAGAGCAGGGCCAGGAGGCCGATCAGCGAGCCGACGAGGAGGAGAGCGACGAGCCAACCGAGGATGACGAAGATCGGTTCGCTGCTCGCCCCGAAGAAGGTGATGTCGAGAAGGTTCGTATCGCTGTTCGTGTAGAACGGGATGAACCCGTAGATGCCGATCATGGCGACGATCACGACGACGACGGCGGCACCGATCGCCAGCTGGCCCGTCGAGCTGTTCGGACGGCTCCGAAAGAACCCGAGTCGACCGAAGACGCCGGCCAGCAGTCCGATCTCGACGGCGACGATGAAGAACGGCGCCGCGTATGGCGACTGGAACGGGGCTGGCAGCACGTAGGTCCAGATCAGGTTGGCCAGCCCGCCGGTCACCGCACCGGCGATCGGGCCGGCCAGGACGCCGACGAGGATCGTCCCAATCGAGTCGAGGTAGACCGGGATCTTGAGGGCCGCGGCGACGGTCTGGCCTAGGATGATGTTGATGGCGATCGCGATCGGGATCAGGACGATCGTCCGCGTGTCGAACTGGGAGGTGATCGACTCGAGCCGGCCCGTCTGGGCGTACTCCATCCCGGCGTAGGCGATGAGGCCGATCACGAGTGCAACGCCGATGATCGCGACGACGGTGTTGAATCCGACAGGAACGCCGGTTGTGGCATCGGGCGTGAGGTCGATGCTTCCGGCGACGTTGATCCCGACGATGAGCACGACGAAGATGGCGACGATCGCCACGAGCGCACGGACCCAGCTGGCCGCCATGTG
>JANLYK010000436.1:0-2190 GCA_031365595.1 Chloroflexota bacterium
TCCGGCGTCTCGGCGAGGACCTTCCGGCCGTACGCCGTGTCGGGCGACGGCGACGCGACGATCTGCGCGCCATACGTCTCCATCAGGTTCCGGCGATACGGCTTCTGGTCGTAGCTCGCCCGGACCATGTAGACCTTGATCTCGAGATCGAACGCCGCGCCGGCGAAGGCGAGCGCGCTCCCCCACTGCCCGGCGCCCGTCTCGGTCGCGATCCGGGTCACGCCCTCGTTCTTGTTGTAGAACGCCTGGGCCAGTGCGGTGTTCGGCTTGTGGCTGCCCGACGGGCTCCCGCCCTCGTACTTGTAATAGATGTGGGCGGGCGTTCCGAGTGCCTTCTCCAGCCGATGCGCCCGATGGAGTGGCGAAGGGCGGTAGAGCTTGTAGGCGTCGCGGACTGGGTCCGGGATCTCGATCTCGCGATCCCGGCTGACCACCTGCTTGATCAGCTCCATCGGGAAGAGCGGAGCCAGATCGCCCGGACCGATTGGCTGGCCGGTCCCGGGGTTCAGCGGCGGAGGCGGCGGGCTCGGCAGGTCGGCGGCGATGTTGTACCAGGCTCGCGGGATCCGGTCCTCGTCGAGCAGGTATCGGGTGCGATCGGTCGCGACCATGGCCATGACGGAGCCCTCCTCTGGGATCGGCGCACGGCCGAGACGCTGAGCGTAGTCGGGCGGATGAGCCACGGCAACGTGGTGTCGCCGCCGGGCTTTCGTGCAATCAGCGTATTGACCGGACCGAAACGGCAGCCAATGCTTGATTGAGCGGACTCGTCTGCGCCGTCACCAAGAGGATCTGGTATCGCGCCCTTGTCGATCGTTGACTGTCTTTCAGCATGGCGAGCGGCCGCCCGGCGCTGGGAGGCCGATCCCGACCACGATCCCGCGAGTCCGGTCGGCCGCGAGGTTGTGCGAGCGTGGCTGGCGTACCAGGAGGCCGCGTCTCCGACCGCCGACGACGAGTTTCTTCTCGTCGCGGATGACAGACAGCGCTACATCGCGGCGACGACCGGGGTTGAACGCGTCCTCGGCTACAGCCCCGCCGCCGTGCTCGACATGACGATCGCCGACCTGGCCGCCACGGACGACCTCGATCGGGTATCGACGAGCTGGTCGAGGTTCCTGGACGACGGCTCCCAGGAAGGCGAGTTCGCGCTCCGGGCAGCGGACAGTCGAATCGTGCATGTGACATTTCGGGCCCACGTGAACCAGCCGATCCCGGGTGTGCATGCCTCGCGCCTGCGGCCCGTGCACTCGGGGGAGGCAGGTCCTGCCGCTGACCACCGGGCGGCCGCGCTGCTCGTCTGAAGCGAGCGCCCGTCAGAGGTCAGGGGCCGTCGTCGCGGATCCGCTCCGCCCAGGCCGGAAAGTCGGCCAGCTCGTCCTTCGATTTGCGGGCGAGGAGGTCGATCAGGCAGCGCTGGACGCTCTTGCCCTCGAACAGCGCGTTGTGGACCTCCTGGGCGATCGGCATCTCGACACCGTGGCGGCGGGCGAGCGCGATCGCCGCGTCCACGGTGTAGGCACCCTCGGCGACGCCGGGCAGGGCGGCCTCGATGTCGACCCAGCGGCGACCCTTCGCGAGCTCCACGCCGAGCCGGTGGTTGCGCGACAGCGCTGAACCGCAGGTCGCGATCACGTCGCCGATGCCGGCAAGCCCCGCGAATGTCAACGGATTCGCGCCGGCGGCGATCCCCAGCCGGGTCATCTCGGCGAGGCCGCGGGTCATCAGCCCGGCCTTGCCGTTGTCGCCGAAGCCGAGCCCGTCGGCGGCCCCGGCGGCGATCGCGACGATGTTCTTGAGCGCCCCGCACAGCTCGACCCCGAGCAGGTCGCTGTTGACGTACAGCCGGAACTCGCGCCGACCGACGCGGTCCACGATCCGGTCGGCCAGCTCGGGCTCCTCAGCGGCGACGACGGCCGAGGCGGGAAGTCCGCGGGCGATCTCGGCGGCAAGATTCGGGCCGGACAGGGCGGCGACGCGGCGCGGCCCGATCCCGGCGGCGTCGGCGATCACCTGCGACATGCGGAGCAGGGAGCCGGGCTCGAGGCCCTTGACGACGCTCAGGACGTCGGCGCTCGGGGCGATCTGGCCGGCGAGCCCTGCGACCGTCTCCCGGACGTGGTTCGACGGGACCGCGACGATGACGAGATCCACGGCCGCGGCGATGGCCGATGGATCGGACGTGACGAC
>JANLYK010000258.1:0-3169 GCA_031365595.1 Chloroflexota bacterium
CCTCGGCTGCCGCCGCCGACTTCCCGGCAGGCTTCACCGGCTACCACACGTACGCCGAGGTCGTCGCCGACGTGAACGCGGTGGTCGCCGCCCACCCGACGATCGCCAGCAAGCTCGCGATCGGCAAGAGCTACCAGGGCCGCACGATCTGGGCCGTGAAGATCTCCGACAACGTGGCGGCCGACGAGGTCGAGCCGGAGGTGCTCTTCGACGGCGGCACCCACGCCGACGAGCACATGGGCGTCGAGATGAGTCTGAAGATCATGCACTGGCTGGCCGACGGCTACGGCCATGACACCCGGATCACGAACATTGTGAACAGCCGCGAGGTCTGGATCATCCCGACTGTCAATCCGGACGGCGCGGAGTACGACATCGGCGGCGGCAGGTTCCATTTCTGGCGCAAGAACCGCCAGCCGAACGCGGGCACGACCGCGATCGGCACCGACGTGAACCGCAACTTCGGCTATCGCTGGGGCGGTGGCGGGCGGACGAGCACGAATCCGGCCGCCATCACGTACCGGGGACCGTCCGCCTTCTCGACTCCGGAGGCGCGCAACGTCCGTGACTTCCTTGCCGGCCGGGTCGTCAACGGCCGTCAGCAGATCCGGACCGCGATCACGTTTCACGAGTACGGCCGGCTCGTGATGTGGCCGTACGGCTACACCCTGGCGAACATCCCGGCCGACATGACCGTCGACGACCACAACGCGCTCGTCTTGATCGGCAAGCGGATGGCGAGCTTCAACGGCTACCGCCCGGAGCAGGCGAGCGACCTGTACATCACGTCGGGCACGACCCGCGACTACGAGTACGGGGCGTATCGGATCTTCTCCTACACGTTCGAGCTGTCGATCAAGGACTACCCCGACGACGCGCTGATCGCGTCGGAGACCGGCCGCAACAAGGAAGCCGCCCTGTACCTGATCGAGCGAGCCGGCTGCCCGCTGGCCGTCCTGGGCGCGACGACCCGGGTCGCCCGATGTGGCGCGTTCGATGACGACCTCGAGGTCGCCCGCGGCTGGCGGGTGAATCTGGCCGGGACCGATACCGCCACGGCCGGCCAGTGGCAGCGCGGCGATCCGGCGCCGACGACGACGGCCGCCGGGCGCAAGCAGCCCGACGGGGTCACGTCCGGTCGCTACGGGTTCGTCACCGGGCTTGCGGCGGGTTCAAGCGCCGCCTCGTACGACCTCGATGGCGGTCGGACGACGACCACCTCACCGACGATCGCGCTGCCGGCGGCGGCCGGCCAGAAGCTCCAGTTCCGGTGGTCGTTCGGGTGCGATGCATCGGCCAACGCGGCCGACGAGTTCCGAGTCGAGGTGCTGGACGGCGCGGTCGCGACCACGGTCCTCGTGACAAAAGGCGCCGGCAAGGAGCGGAACGCCGGCTGGCATCTCGCGTCGCTCGATCTGGGGCGCTGGGCCGGCCGGACGATCCAATTGCGGTTCTCGGCGACCGACGGCGGCGGCAGCGGGATCGTCGAAGCCGCGTTCGACGACGTCCGGGTGACCCAGCCGCAGTAACGGCTCTGCGGCCAGGGCGCCGTCGCGTATCCTCCAGCGAGACGCCGCGGACCCGCGGCCCGAGCCGGCGGAGGGCACGCATGGGACTCCTCGACGGGAAGACGGCCCTGATCTTCGGGGTCGCCAACGACCACTCGATCGCGTGGGGGATTGCCCAGGCACTCCACGATGCGGGCGCCGAGGTCGGCTTCTCGTCAATCGAGTCGCTGATCGAGAAGCGCGTCCAGCCCCTCGCCGACTCGATCGGATCGACCTTCGTCGAGCCGTGCGACGTCCAGAACGACGCCGACATCGAGCGCGTGTTTGCGCGCTGGGCGGAGACCCACAATGGGCTCGACATCCTCGTCCACGCCCTCGCGTTCGCCAAGCGCGAGGACCTGACCGGCCGCTTCGTGGACACGTCGCGCGACGGCTTCGCCCTCGCCCATGACGTGTCGGCGTACTCGCTCGTTGCGCTCACCCGGGCTGCCCTCCCCCAGCTCCGGCGCGGCTCGTCGGTCCTGACCCTGACCTACTACGGGGCCGAGAAGGTCGTCGCCAACTACAACGTGATGGGCGTCGCGAAGGCCGCGCTCGAGGCGTCGGTCCGCTATCTCGCCGCCGACCTGGGGCCCGACGGGATCCGGGTCAATGCGATCAGCGCCGGCCCGATCCGGACGCTCGCGGCGGCGGGCATCGGCGGCTTCAAGGGGATGTACCGCGGCTTCGTCGACATCGCCCCGCTGCGCGCCAACATCACCCCGGAGGATGTTGGCAAGACCGCCCTGTACCTCGCGTCGGACCTGTCGTCGGCGGTGACCGGCGAGGTGATCTACGTCGATGGCGGCTTCAGCGTGATGGGCGTTCCGAGCGGCGACTGACGAGGCACCGCGCACCGCCGGGCCGGGTGCCGTGCCCGCGCGCCTTGTGCCGCGATGCCGCACGTGGATCAGAACTGCACGAACGAGCACGACCGAATCGCCCGATCGGCCTGAATCGGTCGTCTGGGACATTTGGCGACGCTCATTCGTCGCGATCTGATCCGTGGGACGCATCATGCGAGCGCGCCGGCGAAGGGACCCTTCCGGCCCCGCACCGGGCGCCGGGAGCCGGGGTGGACCTCAGCTCGCCCTGGTGAAGTCCTTGGCCATCGCGGCGTGGTAGACCTTCGGGCGCTCGGCAATGAAGTCGCTGTCGTCGTCGCCACCGGCGGCGGCGTCGAGGTCGATCCAGACGGCATGGGCGCGGTTCACGAGGATCGTCTCGAACCGCTCGGAGGTCGGCTGGTCGGCCTTGTCGTAGCTGATCGTCGCATCGGTCAACGGGACGAGGACGTCGCGACCGGCAAGGACCACGGTCGGATCGGTGGACGTGAGGCGCTCCATCGCCCCGACCGGAACGTGGAGCGAGCCCGAGACGACGAACCGGGTCAGCCCGATCCGGGCGCGATGGATCTCGGTCTTGCGTCGGCGGCTGTCGATCCCACGCCGGCCGGCGACGAGGACGGCCACGATCGACCCGACCGCGAGCGTCACGTCGGCCGTCTGGGGCGGGTTCGACGCCACGAGATCCTGGATCTCGGCCGCGCGGACGATCACCCGCGGGACCGAGTTGAGCATGTCGCTCACGCGGTCGTCGGCAAGCGGGATCATCCCGCGGAT
>JANLYK010000262.1:0-3477 GCA_031365595.1 Chloroflexota bacterium
GTCCCCTTGATGCCGAGGCTCTCGTGGCCCGGCAGGGAGCAGAAGATCACGTACTTCCCGGCGGGAAGGTCGATGGTCAGGGTCTCGGAGTCGCCGGCCTTGAGGTCGGCGGTCTCGCCCAGGACGGTTCCGGAGCTGTCCCGGATCGTGAGGTCGTGGACGGTCGGGCCCGCGTTCGTCACGGCCAGGGCGACTTGACCGGTCACGGCGACGTCGGGCGTGTCGAACTTGAAGTCGCGCACCGTGATCGGCGTCGCGTTTGTCGCGGTCGAGGCGGAGGCCGTCGGCGCGCTGGCTGCCGGGGTGGAAGCCGCCGGCGTGGTCGGGCTCGGGGTGGCGGAGCCGCTGGCGCTGCAGCCGGCAACCGCGAGCAGCAGCAGCGCACTCGCGGCAAGGGTCCTGATGTTCATGGTCGGTCGTCCTCAGTAGACATGGGGCGGCGGGTGAGTGGCGAACCACCCACCCCCCGCGGAGCTGATTAAGCGGAGCCGGATCAGGAGAACATGGCGGGAAGCTTGGTGACGATCGCCTTGGCAAGCGGGTTACCGATCATCGCCATGTGCTGTCCGGCGGCCCGGTCAGCCGCGGCGACCGCGGTCCAGTCGCCCTTGGCCTGGGCATCAACGATGGCCTTGGTCGTCAGGACGTGTTCCTTGACGAGGTCGGTGACTGCGGCTTCGGGAAGGTCCGTCGCGCCGGCGAGGAACTTCGCGAACTCGGGCAGGTAGACGGTCGTCAGGTCCTGGACGGCCTTGTCCATCTTGGCCTGGTCCTTCGTCGCGACACCGGTGGTGTAGTCGACGAAGAAGCCGTTATGGGCGCTCCAGATCCGGTTGAACTCGTCCTTCGCAGCGTCGCCGTAGAGGCTGCCGATGGCGCCACCGAGGTCGGTGCCGTTCGTGTTCAGCGCTCCGCCGGCGGCGGCGAACTCGTCCGAGCGGCCACCAAGGGCGGCGCCGGTCGCGTCCGACGCGAGGTACAGGTGCTCCTGGAGGAGCTGGTTGAGCGCGACACGGAAGCCGACGCCCTTGTTCGAGGGGTCACCGGCGATCTTGTCCGGGAACTTGGCGACGATGGCCGGGGCGATCGCGTCGCCGATCATCTGCATGTGGGCGTAGGCGGTCCGGATCGCGGCGTAGGCGGCGGTCCAGTCTTCCTTGGCCTGGGCGTCGACGATGGCCTTGGTCTGGAGGACGTGCTGGGTGGTCAGCTCGGTGACGGCGTCCTTCGGCAGGCCCGTCGCGCCACTGATGAAGTAGGCGAACTGCGGGACGTAGATGGTCGTCAGATCGTTGACGGCCTTGTCCTGCATAGCCTTGTCCTTCTTCGCGACACCGGTGGTGTAGTCGACGAAGAACCCGTTGTGCGCGCTCCAGATCTTGTTGAACGCGTCGCCCGCCTCGGCGCCGTAGACCGACGCGATGGTGGCGCCGAGCTCGGTGCCATTCTTGTTGAGGAGCTCGCCGTACGCGGCAAACTCATCCGCCCGGCCGCCGAGGGCCGCGCCGGTCGCCTTCGAGGCGAAGATGATGTGCTCGCCGAGGGCGAGGTTGAGGTTCGTCCGCAGGTCCGCGGCGGGGCTGTCGACGATGACGGCGGTGCCGGTGCTCGGCGCCATGGACTCGGTCGGAGCCATGGACATGCTCGGCGCCGTCGACGGGGCGACGCTGGGGGTCGTGCTGGCGGGGGCGTTCGTCGCCGCGCCGCTGCCGCACGCCGCGAACACCACGGTCGCGGCCGCGGTGAGGGCGATGGATCGGAATTTCACGGTGGTTCTCCTGTCGCTGCGTCTCAGTCGCGATCGCCGGGCCGGACCTCTCAAGGCGGCCAAGGTGGGAATGGCGATCGACAGGAGTTCGGGCGCATCGCCCGGGTGGATCAGCCCTGGGTGGTGAAGGTTCGACCACGAACCTTGCAGGCGCATTGCAGCGCGGGCGGGCAGCGGGCGGGCGGGTCGGGTCATCGGCCCCGCACCCGGGGCGGCTCAGGCGGAGGGCGTCGCCAGGAGCGTGGTCGTGATCACGAGACAAAGAGCCACGACGAGGCCGGCCGCGCTGCCGAGGATCAGAGCGCCCCAGGCCTGGACATCGACCGGACCGAGCGTCTCGCTGCCGTGGCCGTGGCCATCGTCGTGCTCGTCGTGGTCCTCCGTCGCGGCGTGGTCCAGCTCGTCGGCGCCCGGCTCGTGGCTCGTCTGGGTCGTGCTCATTCCGGCGATTCCACCTCCGCCCGCATTCTCGCACCGGACTGGCGCCGTCGCACGTAGACTCCGCCGGTGACCAGCCCAACGCCCGTGCCCGCGATCGACGCCGGGCTGCTGGCCAGCCTGCGCGGGCTCGACCCGAACGGGCGCCTCCTGTTCCTGACCCGGGTGCTGCGGATGTTCGGGTACGGGTTCCTCGCCGTCGTCCTCGTCCTGTATCTCGCCGCGCTCGGGCTCGACGCGCTGACGATCGGGGCGATCCTGACCCTGACCCTGATCGGCGACACGTTGATCTCGCTGTGGCTGACCACGAATGCCGACCGGATCGGGCGGCGGCGCGTCCTGGTCGCCGGCTCCCTTCTCATGGTTGCCGCGGGCCTGGTGTTCGCGGCCACGGACTGGGTGCCGCTCCTGATCCTGGCCGCGACGATCGGGGTGATCAGCCCGACCGGCAACGAGGTCGGGCCGTTCCTGGCCGTCGAGCAGGCGGCCCTGAGCCAGGCGACTTCGGATGCGCGCCGCACGCCGACGTTCGCCTGGTACAACCTCGCGGGCTATGTCGCGACGGCCGTGGGCGCGCTGGCGGCTGGATTGTTGAGCCAGGTCCTGCTGGACCGGGGCTTCGCGGACGCCGACGCCTACCGCGCGATCGTGATCGGCTACGCGCTCGTCGGGCTCGCGATGGCCGCCGTCTTCTGGCGCGTGGGCTCGGCCGTCGAAGCGCCGGTCCTGCCGCCGGCCGACGATGGGATCGCCCGGCGGCTCGGCCTTGGCCAGCGGTCGCGCGGGATCGTCGCCCGGCTGTCGGCCCTGTTCGCACTCGATGCGTTCGGCGGCGGATTCATCCCACAGAGCCTGATGGCCTACTGGTTCCATCTCCGGTTCGGCGTCGAGCCTGCGGTCCTCGGCTCGATCTTCTTCGGCGCGAACCTGCTGGCCGCGGTGTCATCACTTTCAGCATCGCGGTTCGCCGCCCGCTTCGGGCTGGTGAACACGATGGTCTTCACCCACCTGCCCTCGAACGTGCTCCTGATCCTCGTCCCTCTCATGCCCAACCTCGAGCTCGCGATCGTCGTCCTGCTCCTGCGGTTCAGCCTGAGCCAGATGGACGTTCCGACCCGTCAGTCGTACGTGATGGCGGTGGTCGAGCCGGGCGAGCGCTCGGCGGCGGCCGGGGTGACCGGGATCGCCCGGACGACCGGTGCGGCGCTGTCGCCGATCCTGTCGGCGCCGCTGGTCGCGAGCGGCGGGCTGACCGCGATCCCGTTCTTCCT
>JANLYK010000536.1:0-5704 GCA_031365595.1 Chloroflexota bacterium
CTCCGGACCCAGACGCGGGCCGGCCTCGACCGCCTGTACCAGGTCGCGCCGGTCGGTGCGGCGACGATCCTCTCGTTCGCGGGGGCGAAGGTGCCGTTCGACATCGGGGGGTTGATCCTCGGTCCAGGCAGCGTGCCATACGTCCTCGACAACGCTTCGGACTCGGTGTACCGGATCGACCTGAAGACGAAGAAGGCGACGGTCGTCTTCCGGGCAAAGACGAGGGCGGCCGGCGCGACCCAGGGCGTCCCGCGCCTGCTCGGCGCCTTCGGTCGCGACCTCCTTGTCATCGACGACAAGAACGTCGTCTGGCGCTGGCGTCCGTCGGATGCGACCGGCAAGGGCACGACGACCCGCGTCCGAGTGGCGGGCTCTGCCGAATGGGGCGACGACGTCAGTGCGATCGGGACCTTCGTCAAAGTCGCCAGCCAGGGCCTGTACAGCCTGTACGTCGTGGACCCGTCGGAGGAGAACATCCTGGCCTACTCACCGGCCAGCGATGGCAGCGGCTTTCCTCCCCCGAACCCGCAGAAGCGCCTGGCGGTCGCGCGCGACATGTCGAAGGTGACCGATCTGATGATCGACGGCGACATCTTCGTCGTCGACGGCGGGCAGCTGGTCCGGTTCGTCGGCGGCAAGAGCGAAGGCTGGAGTGCCGCCCCGGCCGGCGCGACGAACTTCTCGCCCGAAGGCGACGTCCTACTTCGGCCCGCCGCCTCGTACAAGCGCATCGCGACCGGGACCGACAAGCGGATCGGGCTCCTCTACGCCTGGGATCCGGCGAGCAGCCGGATCGTCGGGATCGACAAGGCCAAGGGCACGTTCGTCGAGCAGTACCGGCTCGTCGCCAGCAATCCCGCGTGGGCCGATATCCGGGGCATGTACGTCATCCCGGCGCCGGAACCGGGTGCGCCCACGACGCTCGTCTGGGCGACGAAGGACGCGGTCCTGTCGGCCGTGCTCGAGGCCGTCCCGGACGTCCCGGCCGGCAGCCCGCGGCCCTCGGGCTCAGCCGGTCCGTCGACGCCCGCCGGCTCGCCGTCCGGGTCCGGCAAGGCATCCGTCGGCCCCACCGCCAGCCCGTGATCCCGCTCCGGGACGCGAATCCGACCCACCGCCGGCCCGTCGTCACGTACGCGATCATCGCCCTATGCTGCCTGGCGTTCGGGCTCGAGCTGTGGATCCAGGCGAGGGACGGCGAGCGCGGCCTCGAACGGTTCTTCCTCACGTATGGCCTGGTGCCGGGTGACCTAACCGGGAATGCCGGAACGGGCGTTGACGGCCTGGGGCGGGCGCTGGTCGCGCTGTTCGCCCATCTGTTCCTGCACGGTGGGTGGCTCCACCTCGGCGGCAACATGCTCTACCTGTGGATCTTCGGCAACAACATCGAGGATCGGTTCGGGCGGCTCCGGTTCCTGGCGTTCTACATCGTCGGCGGCCTGATCGCGGCCCTCAGCCAGGTCTGGATCGCGCCCGGTTCAACGACCCCCCTGATCGGCGCCTCCGGGGCGATCGCAGCGGTGCTCGGGGCCTATCTCGTGCTCTACCCGGGGGCCCGGGTCCTGTCGCTGGTGTTCCTCGTGTTCTTCTACCAGCTGCTCAACGTTCCGGCGGTCATCGTCCTCGGCCTGTGGTTCGTCCTGCAGCTGCTCAGCGGCGTCGGATCGCTCGGCGCATCGGCCGACGGCGGGGTGGCCTTCTTCGCCCACATCGGGGGGTTCGTCGCGGGTCTGGTCATCGGGCTGCTGGTTCGGTCCGTTGGTGGCCGGGGTGGGCGCGCAGGCCAGCCGTCGGGTCGGGTCGGCGTGGGATAATCGGGACATGGCCAGCGAGGAGCCGCACGCCGCCAACGGGCTCGTCGAGATGACGGTCGAGAGCGTCCGGGTCCACATGCTCTCGAGCCGCCACGTCGTGATCCTCAAAGAGCGCGAGCACGACCGCTACCTCCCGATCTGGATCGGGCCATGGGAGGCGAGCGCGATCGCGATGAAGCTCCAGGGCCTGACCGCCGATCGGCCGCTCACCCACGACACGTTCGCGACCGCCCTCGAGAGCCTCGGCGTCCGGGTCGAGCGCGTCGTGATCTCGACCCTCGCCGAGGAGACGTACCACGCCCGACTCCACCTGGAACGCGACGGCACCACCTTCGAGATCGATTCGCGCCCGTCCGACGCGCTGGCCCTCGCGGTCCGGACCGGTGGTCGGATCTTCGCGAGCGAGGCCGTCCTCGAGGCGGCGGCCCTCGGCGGCGACCTGAGCGCGACCGGCGACGATGACGGCGACGTCGTTCCGGAGGGCTCGCCTCTCGAGTCCACCGGCGAGCGGATCGTCGATCCCCGGCTCGACATCTTCCGCCACTTCGTGAACTCGCTCGACGTCGACCCGAATACCGGCGAGGGCCGGACGCGGAGCTCCGACAGCTAGGCGCGCCGCCGCGGCCTCAACCGAGAACTGGCTTGCCCCGCTTGAGGACCTGCCGGCCGCTCGCCCAGAGCCGGAGCCGGAGCAGCCAGAAGTCGCGAACCGCCCGGAACACGACCGACGGCCTTGCGCCCGTCGGCGAACCGGCGGTCCGGGCGTAGTGCGGGACGCCGACCTCGGCAACCGAGCGACCGGCCGCCTGGAGCTTGATCAGCAATTCGGCCGAGAAGAAGGCGCCGCCCGACTCCACCCCGACGCCGTCGAGCGCCGAGCGCTTGAACAGCTTGCAGGCGCAGTCCACGTCGCGGACCCGAAGCCCGAAGAAGACCCGGTTGGCGAGGCGATAGACCCGGGCATAGAGAGTCCGGACGAGGGGGTCGGCGCGCTTGATGCGGAACCCGACGACCGCGTCGGGCTGGTCGGCCGCGGCCATCCGTTCCATGAGGGCTCCGAGATCGGCGACCCGGAACTGGCGGTCGCCGTCGGTGAATGCGACGTGCTCGTGGCGGGCGGCCTGGAAGCCCGACAGGAGGGCGGCCCCGTAACCCAGGTTCGTCGGATGGTGGACCGCTCGGACGATCCCCGGATGGGCGGCCGTCAGCTCGTCCGCGATCCGCCCGGTCGCGTCGCGCGAGCCGTCGTTGACGATGACGATCTCGAAGGCATCAGCCAGGCTCGGCAGGGTCTCGAGCGCCTCATCGACCAGGCCGCCGAGATTGGCCTCCTCGTTGTGCGCCGGAAAGAAGTACGACAGGCGGTTCAGGCGCTCGGTCATGAGCAGGCCTCGCGCGGGTAGGCCGCGCCGGCCGACGCCGACGCCGGCGCCGTGGCCGTCGGTGCGCGCCCGGAGCTCACGGCGGGGGTCGCTGCCGTCGCCGCGACGGGCGTCACTCGGAGCAGGTTCGTGGCGGTCGGCGCACCGACGCTACGCACGTCGTACTTGCCGGCCAGCCGGCCCAGCTCGCTGGAGCCGTTGCGGATGAGATAGACGGGGCGCGTGGCGATGTAGCGATCAATCACGTGGTCGAGTTCTCCAAGGGCGTAGTCGAGTCGGTTGCGATCATCGATGATGCAGATGTCAGGCCGACGTTCGTCCACGATCGTGGCATACCAGAGCGGTGTCGAGTAGCTCCACCACGACACGACGACGGCGTTGGGCTCGAGGGCCCCGAGGACCTCGTCGGTCCAGATCTGCGCGGCGCGATCCCCGGTCCGGTCCACGAGGCGAGCCCGGGCGGACAGGGCGAGGAAGCTTGGCGCGATCAGGGCGACGGCCACCACCGCCAGCCCGATCGGTCGGAGCGCGCCGCCGATCCCCGGTCGGATGTCACCGTTCCTGTCCGGGACGAGATCGCGAGCGGTGAGGATGTCGACCGCCGACGCCCCGAGGATCGCCAGCCACGTCCAGGCGAGCACCGCCGGCACGATGTAGTAGCGGTCAATCGCGCCGTCCGGATAGACCGAGTTGAAGAAGAGCGTGATCGCCATCGTCAATCCGCTCAGCAGGGCCCAGCGCGGCTGGCGGACGACCGTGACCGCGAAGGCCACGAGGACCAGTGGCGCGAGCGGGCCGAGCTGGCCGGCCGCGATCGCGGCCACGTCGGCGATCCGTCCCGCCGGATCCGCGAAGGGATTCGTGACCCAGTCGTGGAACTGGGCGCCGAGGGTCACGTACCAGAAGCCATCCCAGGTGCTCGGATCGGCGTAGACGAACGGCGCCCGGAACCAGCCCGCCCGGAGGACAAGCTCGAACCGGACGAGGATGGTCGGGATCGCGAAGGCGGCGACACAGGCCGCGACGAACCGGCGCCGGCGCAGGATCCCGGGCTCGACCGCGAGGACGTACGCCAGGATCGGCGGGCCGAGCAGCAGCGTGAGCGAGTGATTGCCGATCGACAGGCCGACGACTGCCGCGGCTGCGATGAGCAGGCGGTCGGCAGGCTGGCGGCTCCGGGCGTCGCGGGCTGGGCGGAGCTCGTCGGCCGAGCGGTCGTCAGGGCCCATCGGGTTCCCGACCCGCCGATGTTCCCAGCGCACGAGCAACCACAGGACGATCGCGACCAGCGCGACATGCAGCGCGTGCGGGTCCGCGTGGGTCCCGATTGCCCAGATGATCGGGGTGAGGGCGGCGCCCAGGCCGGCCACGACGCCGAGGAGGAGCGACCCGCTGAGCCGGCGGGCCAGATCGACGGTGAACGCGATCGCGACCGCGACGAGGAGTGCCGATAGCACGTTCATCCGGAGCGACGCCTCGCCCAGCGGGGCCATCAGCAGCGACGCGATCCAGCCCAGGATCACGTACGTCGGGTAGCCGGTCGGGTGGGCCGTGCCGAGGACCGGCGGGACCATCTGGAACTCCGCGGTGTCCCAGAACCCCAGGCCCGGCATCAGCCGCCAGACCGACAGCCCGAGGGCGACCAGCCCGACGGCGATCGCGCCGAGCCAGGCGACGACGAAGAGCGGATCGGCGGCATTGTCGCGGGGAGCCGACGCCTTCGTCACCATCCGAGCGCGTCCCCCCAGATCGTGCCCCACAGGTTGATCGCGACCGAGGCCACGACCAGGAGGCCGACGAGCGTGGCGCCGACGGCGACCGCGCGCCGGCTGGTCCGGGCCGCTACGACCCGCTCCATCCCGATCGCGACGAGGAGCAGGGCCCACGGGACGTAGTCGTTGCTGAACCGGTAGCCGAACTGAACCCAGCCCTGGCTGAAGTGCATCAGGTTGATCACCGCCACGATCAGGATCGCCAGCGCGGCGCCGGTCACGAGCCGGCTCAGCCCGTAGCCCCAGCGCAGGGCCGGGACGGCGAAGAGGAGTGCGGGGCTCGTCAGGAGGACGCTCATGCCCGTGTCACGTGGCAGGACCAGCGGGCAGGCGAGATTGAACAGGCCGCGGACGTCGCCTGGGCTCGTGCACAGCGGGTCGGCGATGCCGAGGGCCGACGGGACCTCGGTCGGCATCCACACTGGGGTGTTCAGGAGCATGATCCCGAGATTCTGGGGCAGATAGCGCGGGTCCTCGATGAGCCAGTCCAGGTTGTAGTGGAGGCCCGGGTAGAACGTCGCCTCGAGCTCGTATAGGTGCTGGTAGCCCGGGTGGAACACCTGGCCGGTGGAGACGAGGTTGTAGACGGCGAGCACGCCCAACGGGATCCCTGCCCCGAGCGCAGCGGACCAGCCGCGCCGGAGCCACGAGCCGCCGCCGCCGACGAGCACGAAGAACGGCGCCGCGAACACGACCGTCAGGCGCGCCGTGCAGGCCAGCCCGAACAGCAGGCCGG
>JANLYK010000004.1:0-2933 GCA_031365595.1 Chloroflexota bacterium
CCGACGACGACCGCCCCCGGTCGGCCGGCCGCCTCCCAGCCGTTGTCGCCGTTGCTGCCGAGGACCCCATCGCCGCGGATCTTGTCGGCCGCATCGGCGGCCCGAGTCACGCGGAAACCGGCGTCGGCGAGCTCGCGATCGAGGCCGCTCGCACCGAGCGTCAGGACGTGCTCGATCTCGGGCTCGTGCTCGCGCAGGTAGAGCGCGGTCGCGCGCGGCGACGAGACGATCCGATCCGCGGTCACCGGCGCACCCATCCCCGCGATCCGGGCGACGTACTCGGTCCGGTACCACATCGAATTGTTCGTGACGTACACGACGTCGTCGCCGAGGGCCGCCCGCGTCGCAAGCAGCGCGCCGACCCCGGGCACCGGCTCCGCGCCGCGGTACAGGACGCCGTCGAGGTCGACGAGCAGGAGCAGTCCGGGGGTGGTCATCGCCGCCGAATGCTACCGGGGTCTACCCTTGGCCCGTGACCCGCCTCTCGCCGCGCAACGACCCCATGACCGGCACGACCCGGCTCCTCGTCGACGGCACGAACCTGCTCCATCAGCTCTCGACCGGGCCCGAGCGTCAGCCGCCGGCTGCGCTGATCGGCCGGTTGCGCGCCGCGATTCCGCCCGATGTCGCGATCGAGCTCGTCTTCGACGGACCGGCCGAACGAGGCCTGCGTGGCGAACGGATCGCGCACGGCGTGTCGGTCCGGTATGGCGGGCGGCATACCGCCGACACGGTCCTGGTCACGCTCGTCGAGGACGTCGCGATGGCGGCCGGGGCTCCGGCCGGGGGCGGATCGCTGGCGACCGAGTCGATCCTGGTCGTGACCGACGATCGAGCCCTGCGCTACGCGATCCAGCACCGCGGAGCCCGAACGGCGGGCGCCTCGTGGCTGGTCCAGCGGATGGCCCGCAACAAGCTGTCCTCGCCCTCGATCGGGAACGCGCGGCCGCCGGCGCCGCCGCGGGTCCAGCAGCCCGGGCCCGGTTCCGTGCGCGCGCTGGCGGGGGGCCGGGGCCGGGGCACGGGCGGAATGGCGGGTGCACGCCCGAGCGACGATGGCGACGGCGACTCGACCTGGTCGCCCGGCCGCGGCGCGACCCGCAAGACCGGGAACGGCAAGCGCGCCCCCAAACGCTGACCAGCGGCACCGCGCCGCGCCCGAACCTCGCGCCCGTGGCCCCAACCTCGCCCCCGTGGCCAATCTGGCCAAACGGTCATGGGGGGAACGTTGGGCGCGATCGGCCAGGGTGTCGCGGTGCGATCCGGGTCCTGAGCGCGGCGCTCGAGCGTGGGCCGGCCCGAACCGGCTCCCTGCACCGCTCCGGATCGGACCCAACGTTCCGGGGATGGTGATTTGGCCGGATTGAGGGTGGCTGGCGGGATTCACGGCGAGCTGCCCCTCGGCGCGGGGCGCGGCTAGAATGCTGGAGTGACCGTTCTCGACTCGATCTCGAAGGCGTGGTCCGACCTGCTCGGCTTCATGTCGACGCTCGTCATTCCCGATTGGGCCGGCCTCATCAAGCTCCTTCCGCTGTTCGTGCTGATCGGCGTCGTCGGACCGTTGCTCAGCCTGATCGTGCTCGGCTGGCTCGGCTACTCGATCACGAAGCCGCGGGTCAAGGTCCGCTACGACGAGGGCACGAAGGTCGCGCCGCGCGATCATCTCGGGCGCCCGATCGTGCCCGCGGGCGAGCCGTATTGTCCGAAGGACGGCCTGATCTACCCGAGCGGCGCCACGCGCTGTGACGTCGACAAGACCAACCTCCTCGTCCAGTGCCCGAAGTGCGATGTGGTCCGCGAGGCGGGCATCTCAACGTGCGGCAACTGCGGCCTCGTCCTGAAGCTCGAGCCGCGCGCCCTGATCATCGCGTCCGACGGCCCGCCGCCCGGCGGCGCCGCGATCGCCTAGCGTCCGCGACCGGACCCCGACCCGGAACCATCGACCCCCGCGAGCCGTCGCACCGGCACCATCGCTGAGGCAGCCATGACGACCATCGCCACGATCCTCTTCCCGCTCGGCGTCGTCGCGATCGCGATCGCGTTCGCCGCCCACGTCGGCCATGCCGTCCTCCTCGCCAACGGCCGCCGATCGCTGTCCCTTGCCCTCAACCCAGCCTCTCGCCAGCCGGCCTGGGCAGGCGTCGTCACCGGATCGTTCGCCGACGCCCGGGCAGCCGATGCGACCGCCGACCCCTCGACCGCCCCGCTCGGCCTTGCCCCGACCCCGCTCGGGCGAGCCGCCGCCGTCATCGCGACCGTCGGTTTCGGGCTCCTCGCGGCGTACCTCCTGATTCGCGGCATTGCCCTGGGGCGCGGGCCGTGGGGCAACATGTTCGAGTTCACTGTCGCCTTCGCGAGCTCGATCACCGGCGGCTACCTGTGGCTCGGCCGGCGCTACCCGATCCGGGCGATCGGGTTTATCCCGACCGGCGTTGCGCTCGCACTGCTGCTCTACGCGTCGAGCCTGCCGTCGGCGATCAGTCAGCTCGTGCCCGCGCTCCAGAACCCGCCGCTGCTCACGATCCACGTGGGGCTGGCGGTGCTCAGCTACGGGATCTTCGCGACGAGCTTCGCGGCCGGCGTCGGCTACCTGCTCCAGGGCACCGAGGACCGCTTCGCCTGGCTGCCGAGCCACAAGATCCTCGACGAGGTCGCCTACCGCTCGGTGATCATCGGCTTCCCGATCTTCGCCACGATGATCATCCTCGGCTCGTGGTGGGCCTCGATCGCCTGGTCGCGCTACTGGGGCTGGGATCCGAAGGAGACCGCGGCCCTCGTGACGTGGCTGTCGTACGCGGTCTACCTCCACGCCCGCAACCAGCGCTCGTGGGCCGGCCGGCCGGCGGCGCTGCTGCTCGTGGTCGGATTCGTGATGGTGATCGTCACCTACTCCGGGTCGCTCTGGTTCAACGGGCTGCACTCGTACAGCGGAC
>JANLYK010000029.1:0-7778 GCA_031365595.1 Chloroflexota bacterium
GGCACGTCGAACAGCTCGGATCCGGCTGGGCCCTCGACGGCAACGATGTCGTCGCCCGAGTCCGCGATGGCCTGCCGGATGACGCCCACCCGGATCAACGTGAACTGGGCGATGTCCCGAATCGACGCGGGACCGAACCCATCGAGATAGCGCCGGACAAGGTGGCGGACCGACGCGTCCGGCGACGGGACCTGCCGCCGGGCATCGGCCGCGACGAACGACGGCCGGAGGCCGAACGTCCACGGGCCGCCGGTCGGCGCGTGGTGCAGCGGGGCGAACGTCCGGAGCGCCCACCACGCCCACGGATTGGGCTCCCCGTGCGGTGCGCCGACACGGGCAAGGATCTCGGCCTTGGACCGTGGTTCGGCGGTGAATTCGAGTAGATCCGGGACGAGCGCGTCCGCGTCGGCCGTGGACAGGCCCGATCCGGTGAAGCGGCGATCGTCAAGCCGCGCGGCCCGCAGGGTCGACACCATGGCCTGATGGAACAGCGGGTAGTCGTCGGCGACGACGGCGTGGAGCGTGATCCGCATCAGCGACGCCTTGACGACCGTTCTGTCGGCGAACGCACGGTCGAGTTCGGCCGGATCGAACCCAGCGACCCGGTTCCAGAGGGCGAGGTACGGCGAGGCGGCCTCCTGGGCCTGGAGCGCGACCACGGGCCGGAGCGCATCGACGACCGTGAGCGGCGCGCGCTCGAGGAGGAGCTGGCGGGCGAGGGTGGATCGATTGAGCTGTCGCGCCGTGACGGCCATGCGCGGATTCTGCCCGGCGGCTCGCGCCTGCGTTGCGTGCGCCGGTGGCCCGGCGCCGGCCGTCATCCGACTCGGCGGATCCGTCCAGTCGCTCGCGCCCGGTCCTGCTTCGCGACCGTCATCCGCCGATCCGCCTGGCGGATCTCGTCGTCGATCGCATCGAGGTCGGTGATCATCCGATAGCCGATCGAGGCCGACACCCGGATGGTTCCCTCGGGCAGTTCGATCGGATGCTCGACGGCCAGGGTCAGGCGCTCGACCACGCCCTCGGCTTCGTCATCGCTGGTGATCCCCGACGCGAGCAGGACGAACTCGTCGCCGTGGAAGTGGGCGAGGAAGTCGTCCCTCCGCTTCGCATCGTCGAGGCGCGCGCCGATGACCCGCAGGACGGCGTCGCCGGTGTCGTGGTCATACTCCTCGTTCACCTCCTTGAAGCCGTCGAGGTCGAGGTAGAAGACGTACGCGCCCGACCGGCTCGACCGGCGCAGGTCCCGAGCGCGCTCGGCCAGGGCGGTCCGGTTCGGCAGCCTCGTCACCTGGTGATGCCGTTCGGACCACGCTTCGCGGCCGCTCGCGAGCGAGCCGGACGCCGCAACGTCGGCGACGACGAGGACGACCGGGCTCCACCAGGCGACGAGCTGGTAGGCGAGCGCGAACACCCACGCCAGGGCCGACTCGGCGACGGCCATCGAGGCGAGCGAGCGCCATGGGATGCCGACGGCCTCGCCAGGGGACCGGCCGTTGCGCGCCCAGATGGTCGCGATCGCCAGGAGCAGGCCGAGGATGAAGAACACGACGGCCCCACTCAGGACCGCCAGAAGGTCGGCGGCATCGCCCGGGCGGGCGGCGCTGATCTCTCGCAGGATCAGGGTCAGGAGCCCGCCGACGGTCGCCGCGAGAACCATCATCGCGTGATTGGCGACCACGCCGTACCACGGGACCCGGCCCCGGAGCTCGCGAACCTCGAAGGTTCCGAGGAGGGCCACCCAGACGCCGGCCGCGGGCCCGCCGAGTGCCCAGGCCGCGACGATCGGACCGACCCCATAGAGGATCGTGATCCGGCCCTCGGCCGCAACAGACTGGGTTGATGTCGCGAGCCCGACGACGATCCACAGGGCGAGCCCGAGGACGAGCGGGCTGATCGGCCCGATCGCGAACGGCGTCGCGATCGCGGGCGCGAGCGGGAACGTCACGACCAGCCAGGCGAACGCGATCAGGGCGCCGATCGTCGGGAGCACCGTGACCGCGACCACGGCGACCGGAAACGTGCCCGTGCGGGGCTCGATTCGCAGACCCTCGGTCGTCATTGGTGGAACTGGACCCCTCGGCGCGGATGAGCTTCGATGAGCGTCGCTGCCGGCGCGTCGGGCGGCAATGGGACCTTGGTCCTGTCCGCTCGAACGGAGTCGGCGCGCAGCAGGGTGAAACTTGCGCCGGGGGTGCCGCGTCTCATGCACGACGCTCGATCGGCAGATGACCCACGGCGTCAGAAGAAAGAGATGGTCGCACCCATGATCCGCTGGTGGAACGCGTTCACCGGCCTCCTCGAATGCCGGCGCCAGGGCCGGATCGTCGCCCGCCGGCTCCGGACCTACGTCGGAACGCCGGTCGGTCACTGACAACCGAACCGCCAAGCACGAAGCCCCCGCGACCCGCGGGGGCTTCGTCATGTCCGGGTGGCGGCGAGGTTGGTGCTCAACCCTCGGCGGCGAGCCGACGCAGGACGGCCGGCAGGATCCCGCCCTGCTGGTAGTAGCCGACGTCGATCGGGCCGTCCAGGCGGGCGATCGCCTCGAACCGATGCTCCCCGGCGGAGCCCACCTCGGCGTCGTCCGCCCGAGCGACGACCGTCAGCCGCTTCCGTGGGGAGAGGTCGTCGGCCAGGCCGTGGATCGTGTAGGACTCGCGTCCGGACAGGCCGAGCGACGAGGCGCTGTCGCCGGGCAGGAACTGAAGAGGCAGGACGCCCATCCCGACGAGGTTGGAGCGATGGATCCGCTCGTAGCTCTCGGCCAGCACGGCCCGGACGCCGAGGAGCATCGTGCCCTTGGCCGCCCAGTCGCGCGACGAACCCGAGCCGTACTCGCGACCGGCGATGACGAGGAGCGGCGTGGCCTCGCGCCGGTAGCGCATCGCCGCGTCGTAGATGAACTGTTCCTCGCCGTCGGGCAGGTGGACCGTCCACGGGCCCTCCTTGCCCGGCGCGAGCAGGTTGCGCAGCCGGATGTTGCCGAACGTGCCGCGCATCATCACCTCGTGGTGGCCGCGCCGGGCCCCGTACGAGTTGAAGTCGAGCGGACCGACGTTCCGCTCCTGGAGCCAGTCGCCGGCCGGGGACCAGGCCGCAATGGAGCCGGCCGGGCTGATGTGATCGGTCGTGACCGAGTCGCCGAGGACGGCCAGGACGCGCGCCCCGTCGATGTCGCGGACCGGCGCCGGTCCGACGGTCAGCCCGTCGAAGAACGGCGGCTTGGCGATGTACGTCGAGCGCGGATCCCACTCGTATCGATCGCCTTTCGGGATCGGCAGCGCCTGCCAGCGCTCGTCGCCGTCGAAGACCGTCGCGTACGTTCGGCGGAACAGCTCCGGGTCGATCGAGGTGCCGATCACTTGGCGGATCTCGTCGGGTGCCGGCCAGATGTCGGAGAGCATGACGGGCCGCCCGTCCCTGCCGGTCCCGAGCGGCTCGAGGGTCAGGTCGATGTCCACCCGGCCGGCCAGGGCGAACGCGACCACGAGGGGAGGGGAGGCCAGGTACGAGGCCCGAGCGAGCGGGTGGATGCGGCCCTCGAAGTTGCGGTTGCCCGACAGGACGGCCGCGACCACGAGGTCATTGTCCTCGACCGCCTGGGCGATCGGGGCGTCGAGCGGCCCCGAGTTGCCGATGCAGGTCGTGCAGCCGTAGCCGGCCAGAGCGAACCCGAGCGCGGCGAGTGGGGCCATCAGCCCGGCCGCCTCGAGGTAGCCGGTCACCGCCTTGGAACCCGGGGCGAGCGAGGTCTTGACGGTCGGGGGGACCGCCAGGCCGAGGGCGACCGCGTTGCGGGCCAGCAGTCCGGCGCCGACCATGACGGTCGGGTTCGAGGTATTCGTGCACGAGGTGATCGCGGCGATCGCCACCGACCCGGTCCGAATCGTCGCGCGCCGGCCGTCGACCTCGACGGTCACGGCGCGGTACTGCCCGTGATCGGGGGCGCCATCCGGCGCCGCGGCCTTGACGTCGATCGGTGGCACCTCGTCGCGCGCGTCCGCTGCCGCGAACGACGGCGGATCGCTGGCCGGGAACGACTCGGCCGAGGACGCCTCGACCTCGCCGCCGGCCGGCGTCTGCGCCTCGACCGCCGCCTCGTCGAGGGCGACCAGTCCGTCCGGGAAGTTCGTCCGGAAGTTGTCGCGCAGCGCGGTCAGCGGCACGCGGTCCTGCGGCCGGCGCGGCCCCGCCACGGACGGGTCCACGGTCGCGAGGTCGAGCTCCAGCACTTCGTCGAAGTCCGGTCCATTGCCGGGCTCACGCCACAGGCCCTGGGCCTTGGCGTAGGCCTCGACGAGGGCGATCCGCTCGGCCGGCCGGCCGGTCAGGCGGAGGTACGCGATCGTCTCGTCGTCGATCGGGAAGATCGTCGCGGTCGCCCCGAACTCCGGGCTCATGTTGCTGATCGTCGCCCGGTCGGCGAGGGCCAGCCCGGACAGGCCGTCGCCGGCGAACTCGACGAACGCACCGACGACGCCGTGGGCGCGCAGGAGCTGGGTGACGACGAGGACCAGGTCGGTCGCGGTCGAGCCGTGGGGCAGCTCACCGTGGAGGCGGACGCCGACGATCCGGGGCATCGGCTGGTAGAGCGGCTGGCCGAGGAGGACGGCTTCGGCCTCGATCCCGCCGACGCCGTAGCCGAGCACGCCGAGGGCGTTGATCATCGTCGTGTGCGAGTCGGTTCCGACCAGCGTGTCCGGATAGGAAATCCGGCCGCCGGCGCCGTCGGGGACGTCGGTGACGACGGTCGCGAGGAACTCGAGGTTCACCTGGTGGACGATGCCGGTCCCGGGTGGCACGACGCGCAGGTCGCGGAACGCGGTCTGGGCCCAGCGCAGGAGTTGGTAGCGCTCGCCGTTGCGCTCGTACTCGCGCTCGACATTGAACGCGAACGCGGCCGGCGTCCCGAACTGGTCGACCTGGACCGAATGGTCGATCACGAGGTCGGCCGGGACGAGCGGGTTGACCCGGGCCGGGTCGCCCCCGAGGTCGGCCATCGCGTCGCGCATGACCGCCAGATCGACGATCGCGGGCACGCCGGTGAAGTCCTGCAGGACGACCCGGGCGGGCATGAACGGGACCTCGGCTTCGGCCGCGGCGCCGGCTCGCCACGAGGCGAGCGCCTCGACGTCCGCCCGCTCGACGATCCCGCCGCCGGCGTGGCGCAGGACGTTCTCGAGGAGGATCTTGAGCGTGACCGGGGCCCGGTCCAGGTCGATCCGGTCGGCGATCGCCGCGAGGCGGAAGTAGTCGGGCAGGCCGGGTCCGAGGCTGGTCCGGGCTCCGAACGGATCGGGCTGGGTCACGCGTCCTCCGTGTGGTCGTCGCTACACTCGCTCGGATGGAAGAGTACCGCGACTCCGGTCCGCAACCCGCCCAGCGGGTCGCCCCGTGAAGGCGTGGGGCGACAGCCGGAACGATCGCCCCCGAGACGGATCGCGCGAGGACACGCTGCGGGCCATCGAGGAGGCCGGGATCGACCTTGATCCCGCCTCGCCGGCGGACCTGGCCCGCGGCCGCGACCACGGCCACGGTGCCGGCGGCGACCACCGCCACGATCATGACGACGGCAATCCCCACGAACACCCGCACGTCCAGAGCGAGCCCGGCCAGCCGCCGATCATCGGGATCGTCGGGGCGGGCGCGGTCGGGACGGCCCTCGGCGTTGCGCTCGACCGGGCCGGGTGGCCGATCCATGCGGTCGCCAGCCGCGACGACACCCGTCGGGAGCGCTTCCGAAGCCTGGTCCCGGGTGTTCGCGCGTTCATCGAGGCAGCGCCCCTCGTCGAGGAGGTCGAGCTGATCATCCTGGCCGTGCCGGACGACGCCCTGCCCAGCGTGGCCGGCGAACTCCACATGTACAGCGGACAGGCCATGATCCACACGAGCGGGCTGCTCGGCGCCGAGGTCCTTGCCTCGGCGATGGCCGCCGGCACCCAGGTCGGGTCGTTCCATCCGCTCGTCGCCTTCGCCGACCTGGAGCGGGCGGTCGCGGCGCTCCGCGGGGCCACGATCGCCATCGAAGGGGACGACCAGCTGGCCGACCTGCTCGCCCGGATGGCGGACGTGCTCGGCGCGACCGCGGTCCGCCTCGCACCCGGCGCCAAGCCCGCCTACCATGCGGCCGCGGTGCTCGCCGCCGGCGGGTTCGACGCCCTCCTCGACGCGATCGCCGAGCTCGGCCGGGTGGCGGGCCTCGACGAGGCGGGGAGCCTGGCGATCTACGGCGGCCTGATCGAGCAGACCCTGGGCAACGCCCGGAGCCTCGGCATCGCCGCCGCCCTGACCGGTCCGATGACCCGCGCTGACCGGGGCACGGTCGGCACTCACCTGGCAGCTCTCGCGGCCCATGCGCCGGCCGTGATCCCGGTCTACCTCGCCCTGGCCGAGCGCGAGGTGGCGATCGCCATCGAGCGGGGCGCGCTGACACCGGAAGCGGCCACCGACCTGCGACGAACGCTCGCGGAGTCGCTTGCAACGCCTTCCTGAGGCAGTACCATTGCTGGCAATGGAGCGCAGCATCGCCGCACGTCTCGCGGCTCGGTCGTCGGCACGATTCGTTCACCCGTCCGCGAAGGCCCGCGAGCGTCGCCTCGGGTTGCGCGGTGCCGGCTCGTTCCAGCCCGCGTCGGCCAAGCTCACCGTGCTCCGCCGCCCGGGCGACAGCATCCTGGCCCAGCTTCGCGGCGACTGGCGGGCGATCCGCCCGGCGCCGTCCCGGACCGAGGCTGGCGGGCGCCCCCGACCCGCCGTCCGGATGAACTGGCCCGGCTCGGCGTTGACCGGCGCGGCCCGGCGGTCGAGCGCCCGCACGGCGCCGTGGCGCGGCTGAGGACCGCGACCGCCACCTCGGCCGGCGGCATCGTCGTCCAGTTCGACGACGGCATCCCATCGCTCGTCGTCGGCGCCCGCCGGCGGGACCGCGACCTCCTCACGTGGACCCTGCCCAAGGGCACGCCGAATGCAGGCGAGACGCGCGAGCAAACCGCGCTCCGCGAGGTCGCCGAGGAGACAGGGCTCGAGGTTCGGATCACCGACGTGCTCGATTCGATCGAGTACTGGTTCGTCCAGCGCGGCACCCGGATCCACAAGACCGTCCACTACTTCCTGATGGAGCCCGTCGGCGGCGATCTCGAGCGCCACGATCACGAGTTCGACCAGGTCCGCTGGGTTCGCTTCGAGGAGGCCTTCGACCTGCTCGCCTTCGAGACGGAGCGCGCGCTCGTCGCCCGCGCGGCCGAGATCGTGGAGCCGCCGTCGGGTCCCCTGGGTCGGGACCGGAACGCGGATCACGCGTCGTCTCTGCGTTCGGTGGCCGGCGCCCGACTCGGCGGCACATGACCGCGATGACCGACATCGTCGATACGCCGCTCCACCACACGCCGCTCGAGGCCCGCCATCGCGATCTCGGGGCGCGCCTGATCGATTTCGCGGGCTGGCTGATGCCGGTCCAGTACGCGGGCATCCTCGAGGAGCATCGAGCCGTTCGCGAGCGGGCCGGCCTGTTCGACCTGTCGCACATGGGCGAGCTCTTCGTGCAGGGTCCCGAGGCCGGCGCCGCCCTGGCGTACGCCCTGGTCACCGATCCGCCGTCCCTCGCCGAGGGACGGGCTCATTACTCCATGATCGTGGGCCCGGACGGCGGGATCATCGACGACCTGATCGTGTACCGGCTGGCCGCGGAGCGTTTCCTCGTCGTCGCCAACGCGAGCAACGCCCACGTCGTCAGCGACGCCCTGACCGAGCGGCTGACCCGGTTCAAGGCGGTCCTC
>JANLYK010000053.1:0-3269 GCA_031365595.1 Chloroflexota bacterium
GGATGTCGTACGTGCCCGCCAGCCGGTGCTTGAGGTAGTTGGCGGCGAGGACGGCGTCGTCGCTCACCTCGCGCAATCCCGGCCCGCCATGGGCCCGCACGTAGGCGTAGGCGCGAACCAGGACCCCGGTGTTGCCGACGAAGCTGCGCAGCCGGCCGATCGAGGTCGGGCGCTCCCCGACGTCCTCGAGCCGGAACGTGCCATCGTCCGCCCGCAGGACGCGCGGCGACGGCAGGAACGGGAGGAGGGTTTCGCCCACGCCGACCGGCCCGGCTCCCGGCCCGCCGCCACCGTGCGGAGTCGAGAACGTCTTGTGGACGTTGAAGTGCATGACGTCGAACCCGGCCTCACCGGGCTTAAACCGGCCGAGGATCGCGTTCAGGTTGGCGCCGTCCATATAGGCCAGGGCGCCGGCCCCATGGACGAGCTCGAGCAGATCGCCGATTCGGGCCTCGAACAGCCCGAGCGTTGAGGGATTCGTGATCATCACCGCCGCCGTCCGCGGGCCGAGCGCCGCCCGGAACGCGTTGAGATCGACGCCGCCATCGGCCGCCGACGGGATCGTGATCGTCCGGTAGCCGGCCATCGAGGCGGTCGCCGGGTTCGTCCCGTGCGAACTGTCCGGGACGAGGACCTCGTCGCGGTCCGTGTCGCCTCGGCTGCGGTGATACGCCCGGATCATCAGGATCCCGCACAACTCGCCCTGGGCGCCGGCCGCCGGCTGGAGGGTCACGGCCTTCATCCCGCTGACCTCGGCCAGGATCCCCTCGAGCTCCCAGAGCAGCTGGAGCGTGCCCTGGGCGACCGAATCCGGCGCGAGCGGGTGCAGATTGGCGAAACCCGGCAGGCGGGCGGCCCACTCGTTGAGCTTCGGGTTGAACTTCATCGTGCACGAACCGAGCGG
The DNA here is from genome assembly GCA_031365595.1 of Chloroflexota bacterium. Lineage (GTDB taxonomy): Bacteria > Chloroflexota > Limnocylindria > Limnocylindrales > CSP1-4 > CF-46. Next base: position 905 of record JANLYK010000053.1, read on the forward strand.
GTAGAACCCGGTGTCGATCGCGTAGTTCAGCTGGGACAGGTTCGTGTAGTGGCGGACGACGTCGGGCTCGTTCATCTCGGGCAGGGCCGGCGGCGTCGCGCGCCGAGCGGCGGCCGGGATCCGGTCGAGGGCGTCCTTCGGCGGATGCGGGATCTTGTCCCCGCCGCGGCCCGGCCGCGAGCGCTCGAACAGGGTCGGCTGGAGCCGCTCGCCGACGACCGTCATCGGGCCAGCTCCAGGTCGCCGTGGGTCGCGACATCGTGGCTCGCCGATTCGGCCGCGAGGGCCGCCGCGAACTGCTCGATCTCGCGGTCGGTCGTCACCTCGGTGGCGCACACGAGGAGCGTGTCGGCCAGGGACGGCTCGTCGGGCACGATGTCGCCGAGAACGAGGCCGGCCAGGACCCCGCGGTCGATGAGCCGGCGATGGACGGCGCGTGCGTCGGGGACGTGGACGGCGAATTCGTTGAGGTACGGGCCGGGGTGGACCCGATGGGCGCCGACGGCGGCAAGAGCGGTCTCGAGGCGGGCCGCCCGGGCCCCGCCCTGGGCGGCGACGTCGCGCAGGCCGTGCGGCCCGATCGTGGCGAGGTAGATGCTCGCGGCCAGGGCGAGCAGGGCCTGGTTCGTGCAGATGTTGCTGGCCGCCTTGTCGCGCCGGATGTCCTGCTCGCGCGCGCGAAGGGTCATCACGTACGCCCGTCGGCCGTTCACGTCCGAGGTCATCCCGACGAGGCGCCCCGGAATCTGCCGGACGAGCGCGTCGGTCGAGGCCAAGATCCCGAGATAGGGCCCGCCGTACTGGGCCGGGATCCCGAGCGGCTGACCTTCGCCCGCGGCGATGTCCGCGCCGTACGCACCCGGGGGGGCGAGCACGGCCAGTGAGACCGGCTCGACCACGCTTACGAACAGCGCCCCGGCCGCGTGGGCGACCCGCCCGATGTCGGCCATCGGCTCGAGGAGGCCGAGGAAGTTCGGCTGTGCGGCGATGACCCCGGCGACCGGCCGGTCTGTGTCGGCGAGGAGCCGCTCGAGGGCGGCGAGATCGGTCGTGCCAGCCGCATCGCCGTCGGTCACGAGCGGGATGTCGTCGAGCTCGAGGCCGGCCCCGAAGTAGGCCGCGAGCGTCTGGCGGTAGTGGGGATGGACCGCCTTGCTGACGAGGACCCGCTCGCGCTTCGTCGCCCGGCAGGTCATGAGCCCGGCTTCAGCCGTCGCCGCCGCGCCGTCGTAGTGCGAGGCCGACACCACGTCGAGGTCGACCAGCTCGGCGAGAAGCGACTCGTACTCGTAGATGCTCTGGAGCGTGCCCTGGCTGATCTCCGGCTGGTACGGCGTGTAGGCCGTGTACCACTCGCCGCGCAGGAGCAGCTGATCGACGTTCGGCGGCGACCAGTGGCGATACACGCCGGCCCCCAGGAAGGATGCGAGATCCGTCCGGTTGCGGGCGGCCAGGCCGGTCAGCCGGGCCGCCAGGTCAAGCTCCGGCTCGGGGCCCGGGAGATCCAGGCGGCTCGCCCGGAGGCCCTCGGGGATGTCCGCAAAGAGGGCGTCGACACTGTCGATCCCGAGCGCCGCCAGCATCCGCTCGCGATCGCCCGGGGTGTGCGGTCCGTAGGGCATCGCCGGTCAGCCCGCCGCGATCAGGGCGTCGTACGCGGCGGCGTCGAGGAGTTCGTCGACCTCGGCTGGCGCGCTGAGCGTGAGCCGGATCATCCAGCCGCCCTCGTACGGCTCGCTGTTCACGAGCTCGGGCGACCCAGCGAGGGTGGCGTTGGACTCGGCAATGGTGCCGCTCAGGGGCGCGAACAGGTCGCTGACCGCCTTGACCGATTCGACCACGCCAAAGGTCGCGAACTGGTCAAGACTCTTCCCGGTATCGGGCAGCTCGACGAACACGATGTCACCGAGCTGGCTCGCGGCGTACTCGGTGATGCCGACCGTCGCGACGTCGCCGTCGACGCGGACCCACTCGTGATCCTTGGTGTAGCGGAGCTCCGAGGGGACCATCGCGTGCTCTCTCCTCCTGGGCCGATTTCAGCCGATCCGGTGAACCGCCCGGACGGCGGTGCTGAGGTGCTGGCGAGGACGCCCCCCGCCCGTCTGGCGCGATTGACCGGCCTCGGGATTCGGTCGCGGGACACGGTCGTGGCGAGGGCGCGATCCGGAGCCCCCAGGTCAGCGCGCCCGGCGATAGAACGGCAGGGCGACGACCTCCGCGGGGACCCGCTGACCGCGGATCTCGACGTCGACCATCGTACCCGGCTCGGCGTCGGCCGTTGCCACGTAGCCCATGGCCACCGCCTCGCCGAGCGACGGCGAGTGCGTGCCGCTGGTCACCACGCCCGTCGTCCGCGGGCCGACGA
>JANLYK010000081.1:0-1526 GCA_031365595.1 Chloroflexota bacterium
CCGGCCTGGGCGGCGATCTGGATCCCGTCAGGGAAGGGGAAGTAGGCGTCGCTGGCCATGACCGCGGTCTTTGACCGGTCGCCCGCCCGGCGCAACGCGATCTCGACCGACGTCTGGCGACTCGCCTGGGCCGCTCCGATCCCGATCGTGGCCCCGTTCCGGGCGAGGACGATCGCGTTCGAGCGGACGTGGCAGACGGAGCGCCAGGCGAACAGGAGATCGTTCAGCTCGTCGAGCGTCGGGCGGCGTTTCGTCACGACCTGGAGCCGGCCCCGGTCGAGGCCGACCTCGTCGAGGCTCTCGACGAGAAGCCCGCCGGCGACGCGCTTGAAGTCGAGGGTCGCGATGCCGTAGTCGCGCATGCCCTCGGTCGGGTCCGGCGGGATCGCGAGGATCTCGAGCCCCGCCTTGGCCTTGAGAATGCCGAGTGCGGCCTGGCTGTAGCTCGGCGCGACGACCGCCTCGTACGAGTTCGCCGCGATCTCGCGGGCGGTCGCCCCGTCCATCTCGCGGTTGACCCCGACGATCCCGCCGAACGCCGCGACCGAGTCGGTCTCGAGGGCGTGCCGGTAGGCCTCGACGAGCTCGTCGGACGAGGCGATCCCGACCGGATCGGTGTGCTTCACGATCGCGACCGTGGGAGCGGTGAAGTCGCGGGCGATCCGGTACGCGGTGTCGAGATCGAGGTAGTTGTTGAACGACGGTCGATCGCCCCGGATCTGGGTCGCGTCGGCGAGGGTCCCGCTCCGGTGGGTCGTCTCGCGATAGAACGCCGCGCGCTGATGCGGGTTCTCGCCGTAGCGCAGGTCGTCGACCTTCTCGAAGACGACCGCGAGGCGCCGCGGGAAGGTCGTGTTCGAGATCTGGTTGAGGTAGGCGGCGATCTCGGCGTAGTAGGCCGCGACCGCCCCGAACGCATCGGCCGCGAGCTGGGCCCGGAGCTCCGCGCTGACGGCGTGGTGGCGCTTCAGCTCGGTGAGGAGCTTGGGATAGTGCTCGGGACTGCCGACCGCGGCTACCCCGGCTCCATTCCGGGCGGCCGCGCCGAGAAGCGCTGCACCGCCGACGTCGATCATCTCGATCGCCTCGTCGATCGGGACGAGGTGGGCGCCGACCGCCGGAGCGAACGGGCTGACGTTGACGACGACGATGTCGATCGCGCCGATCCCCTGGCTGACGAGGTCCTCCATCTGGGCCGGGACGTCGCGCCGAGCCAGGATGCCCGCGTAGATCGCCGGATGGAAGGTCTTGACCTGGCCGCCGATCAGGGATGGCAGACCCGTCAGCTCCGACACCGCCCGGACCTCGATGCCGTCGGCGGCGAGGTGCTCGCGGGTCCCGTCCGTGGCGAAGATCTCGACGTCGAGGGCCAGCAGGTCGCGGGCGAGGGCCGAGATTCCGTCGCGGTTCGCGACCGACAGCAGGGCTCGCAACCGGACCTCCTCCTCCGACGCGGGCACGCCGCGAGTGGGCGCACGCTCGACGCCGCCGAGTATACCTCCGGCCCGTGGCATACTCCGTCGTCT
>JANLYK010000083.1:0-13341 GCA_031365595.1 Chloroflexota bacterium
ACATGGGCTTCGCCGAGGACCTCGAGGCGATCCTGTCGGCCACGCCGAAGACGCGCCAGACGGCGCTCTTCTCGGCCACGATTTCGCCGCCGATCGCGAAGATCGCAATGCGCCATCTCAATGATCCCATCCGCGTCCGGATCGATCGCGCCCGCCAGACCCGCGAGCATGCGGCCAAGGTCCGTCAGGTCGCGTATGTCGTCCGCCGCCAGGATAAGTCCGTCGCGCTTGGCCGGATCCTCGATCTCGAGGACCCGACGTCGGCCCTCGTGTTCGCCCGGACGCGGGGCGAGGTGGACGATCTCTCCGGCCGGCTCGCCGCCCAGGGCCACGACACCGCAGCCCTCCACGGTGGGATGGACCAGAACCAACGCGACCGGGTCATGGGCCGGTTCCGCGAAGGTGCGCTCGACGTCCTGGTCGCGACCGACGTGGCGGCCCGGGGCCTCGACATCGACCACGTCTCGCACGTCGTGAACTACGACATCCCGTCGAACCCCGGGGCCTACATCCATCGGATCGGGCGGACGGGGCGAGCGGGCAGGGAAGGGGTCGCGATCACGCTCGTCGAGCCGCGCGAGCATCGCCTCCTGCGGAACATCGAGACCGCCACCCGAACGAAGCTCGAGGTCTGCCAGATCCCCACGGTCGCCGACCTCCGGGAGCGTCGTCTCGAGACACTCCGGGGCACGATCCGTGAGGCGCTCCTCGGCGACGACCTGGACCGGTTCCGGGCGGTCGTCGAGCCACTGGCCGACGAGTTCGACGTGGTCGAGGTCGCTCTTGCCGCCGTGAGCGTGGCCGAGGCGGCGCTGCGCCGTGACGCCGGCGAGGAGACCGAGGCCGAGATCGCGCCGGCGTCGCTGTTCGGGGACCGGCCCGGGCCCGGCCCAGGGTTCCTGGGTCGGAGCAACGGGCCGTCCGGGCCCGGCGGCCGCGGACAGCGTGGTGGTCCGATCATCCCGGGTCCGGGCATCGGGCCGCGACCGGGACCTGACCGCGACCCTAACGGCGCTCCCTGGGTCCGGCTGTGGGTCGGGGCCGGCCGCGAGAGCGGGGTCCGGCCGGGCGACCTCGTCGGGTCGATCACGAACGAGGCCGGGGTCCCAGGTCGGGCGCTCGGCGCCATCCAGATCTCCGGTCGATTCTCGATCGTGGATGTCGCAGAGGACGCGGCCGATCACATCGTCCGCTCGATGCGCGGCGTGATCCTGCGCGGCAAGCCCGTCCAGATCCGGCGCGACCGCGAGCCCGCGGCACCGTTCGTCCGACCGCCCGGCCCGCATCGCGGTTCGTAGGCGCCGTCGGGCCCGAGCCGCGCCGCGCGGCGTTCAGCCCGGCGCCTGGTCGAAGACCGAGATCATCTCGGCCGACGGGCAGACAAAGTGGCCACCGAGCACGGGCCAGTCGCCGTTCGGGGTCCGCACGATCGTCCCATCGGCGAGGGACAGGCCGCCGCCGTCGACCACGGTCGCCGGCGGCCCGACGAGACCCCGGAAGCTCGAGCCCCACTCGGTCCGCAGGCGAACGCCCGTGTCGGCGACTGCCCAGACCGTCTCCGTGGCGGTCAGATCGATGTGGAACACGAACGACTCGTACGGCGCCGGGATCGTGTCGCAGCCCAGGTCGCTGCGGATCGGCGTGAGCGCGAAGGCGGCTGGGCTCGGCGATTCTCCCGCTGGGGAGGTGGCGACCGGGACCGGCGGCGATCCGCCCGGCAAGGGCTCCGCCGCGACCTCCCGGATCGGGACGGGGAGCGGTCCGGCCTCGATGATCGCCGCCATCCGGCTCGCCGTGTCCGCGACCAGGCCGGGCGGGCCATCGGCGATCGAGATCTCGATCTGTCCGTCGGGGATCCCACTTAGGATCTGGGGGACGGTCGCGACGATGCCGTCAATGGCGATCGCCATGAACGAGCCGACGTTCGACGCCGTCCACTTCCCGAAATCGCGGGCCGCTGCCGGTTGGAGATCGATCCTCAGGACCAGGGTCTCGGGCTGGCCCATCCGGACCGACGCGGACGCGATTCCCGTGCTGTCGAAGACGCGCGCCGAGCGCTCCGGCTCGATGACCGACCCGACCTCCGGGACCACGTCGCCGACGGGGACGGCGATGACGTGCCCGGTCACTCCGAGCAGGCTGCGGATGGCGTCGGCGTCGGCGCCGGACGCCAGGTCGACCGTGAACCGGCTGTCCCCTCCGCTGTTCAGCGCGTAATACGTGACGCCGGTTGCGTCGAGGCGCTTGCGCAGGATCGTGCCGATCGCCTGGAGATCCGCGGCGTTGGCCGGCTGTTCGACCGTCCAGACCGCCTCGTATGTGATCCGGACCCCGGCCGCCGGCGACGGGTCCAGGGCCAGCGTTCCGGGGGACGATGGGACCAGTTCGGGACCCGGGATCGGCGAGCGCTGCCCGACGGCGAGGGCGAGCGCGCCACTCACCGCAAGTGCCGCGGCGAGCCCGATGACACCCCAACCCGATCGGCTGCCGCTCCGGCGCGCGCCATCGCCGTGCGCCCGCCCGGCCCCGACGGATGCGTCGGGGACGCGCTCGAGGGCGGCCCGCAGTGTGTCCGGCGCGACGGGCAGCTCGGCGCGGCGGAACCCGTCCCGGAGGCGGGACTCCAGCTCGTCGGTCGATCGCTGGTCGGTCATCGCGGTGTCTCCGTTCGGGCGAGGTGCTCGCGCAAGCGCTTGAGCGAGCGATGGAGGCGCGACTTCACGGTTCCGAGGGGCCAGTCGAGGCGGCCGGCGATCGCGTCGAGCGGCAGGTCGGCCCAGAAGCGGAGCACGACGACGAGCCGCTCGTCGGCGGTCAGGTGATCGAGGCCGGCCAGCAGGGCGTCGCGCTCCAGGAACGCCTGGAAGGGATCGCGGGCGGCCGGGTCGAAGTCGGTGGAGATCGGGATGAACCGGACGGTGTTGCGCCGGCGGAGCCGATCGCGACAACCGTTGGCGACGATCCGATCGAACCAGCCGGGGAACTTCGTCGTGTCGCGCAACTGGTCGAATGACTGCCAGGCGACGACGAGCGCGTCCTGGACCGCGTCCTCGGCCTCAGCGGCGGTCCCGAGGAGGAGCCCGGCCAGCCGATATGCACGGTCGAGCCCGGGCCGTGCAGCAGCGAGGAAGCGCTCGCGGCGCGTCGAGTCGGCCGTCCGATCGCGCGCCGCGCCCGGCACATCGGACGCCGTGGATCGATCTGTCATCGTCGCGGTCAACCATCCCATGTCGACCATCCAGACGAATGGCGACGTGGAAAGGTTCTCAGGCGATCAGCCGCTCCGTCCGACGGTGGGACCAGCCGCTTCACGGTCCGCCGGCCGAAGCGGGACGTCGTCCCGGAAACGCATGATCCGAGCATTGATCCGGTCCAGGCGCCGAGATGATGCGTCCCAGGCCTGTGACCCGCGCACCTCGGAGGAGCGAGTGGCGATCTCGCGGCGCTGCTCCCTGAGCAGCCCGAGGAGCCGTTCGATATTCAGTGGTCCGGGCATGAGGTCCTTCCACGGGTCGCGTCGACCCGAAGGCCAACCTACGACGCCCGACCCGACCTCGAGCCGCAGGGACCGATGACCGGCCTTGCGGTCACGCGACAGAGCGCTCGAGGACAGCCTCGAGCTGTGGCCCGTGCTCGCGCTTGTGGCCGTAGATGTTGTAGACGAGAAAGTCGTCGAGGGAGTACTCGGGTCCGTACCAGGGGATCGTCCCGACCTCGCGCCATGTCTCGGCCGGGATTCGTCCGACGAGCGACGTCGCGACGGCGTGCGCATCGCGGAGCTCGGCGACGATCGCCTCGACCGACCAGTCGCTCCGGATCGCGGCCTGGTCGTCGTTGAACGTGGCCGACGATTCGGCCCGCAGGTTCGTTTCCGGCTCGACGCCGGCGAACAGCGACAGGACTTCGGCGAACCGGACTTCGAACGCGCCGAGGTGGCCGACGAGGTCCTTGGTGGTCCACGATCCCAGGGCGATGGCCGACCAGTCGGCCGGGGTGCAGCGATCGATCAATTCGTCGATGTGGGCCTGGCCGTAGCGGACGATGTCGGCGGGGTTCATGCGGGCACCACCGCTCGCTGGCCGTCGGCCCAGGCGCGGACGACCCGCTCGAGGACCGGCAGCGGCATCAGGCCCGAACCGAGCACCGCGTCGTGGAAGCCCTTGATCTCGAACCGGTCGCCGAGGGCCGCCTCGGCATCGCGCCGGATCCGCTGGATCTCGAGCCGTCCGATCATGTAGGCCAGAGCCTGGCCGGGCGTCACTGCGTACCGGTCGATCTCGGGCACGACGTGACTGACCGCCATCGGCGAGTTCTCGGTCATGTAGTCGACCGCCTGCTGGCGGCTCCAGCCGAGGGCGTGCAGCCCGGTATCGACGACGAGCCGGCAGGCCCGCATCGAGTCTGCTTCGAGCATGCCCATCCGGTCGAGCGGGGTCGAATACAGGCCCATCTCGTCGGCCAGGCGCTCGCTGTACAGCCCCCAGCCCTCGCCGTAGGCGGCGATGAACGCGCGCTTCCGGAAGTCCGGGATGTCGGTCAACTCGGTCGAGATCGCGAGCTGGAGGTGGTGACCTGGCACGCCCTCGTGGTACGAGGTCGCTTCGATCTGGTAGCGCCCCCAGCCCTCGGGCTCGGACGTGTTCATGAAGAAGACCCCGCCGCGGCTCCCATCGCGCGCCGGCGGGAAGTAGTAGGCGACCGCGCCGGACTGGACCTCCTCGACGTCGCAGGCGGCCTTTGGCAGAATCCCGAACCAGTCGCCCATCGCCGCCGTCGCCTTGGCGAGGGCCGCCTTGGACGCCGCCACGATGTCGGCGCCGCTCGTGTGGTGGAGGGCCGGGTCCTCACGCATCCGGCGGAAGATCTCCGGCACGTCGCTCGTCCCGAGCACCTCCTCGCCGAGGACCCGGTACTCGTCGGCGAGCTTGTCGATCTGCTGGAGCCCGATCTCGTGGATCTCGCGGGCCGAGCGCTCCAGGGTCGTGTGGTAGCGCACCATTCGATCGTAGGCATCCTCGCCATCGGCCAGCCAGCTCAGCCCAACGTGCTCGTCGTCACGGGCGTGAGGCCGGACGCGGTCGCGGATCGTGTCCCGGTAGTGGGCCATTGCCGGTCGGACGTCGCGTTCCACGACCTCGCGCAGGCGTCGCCGCCAGTTGTCGGCGTCGGCGACGCCAGTGGGATCGGCGGTGTTCAGGAGCGGATCCTGATCGACCGGCTTGGCGAGCCAGCGATCGATCTGGGCAACGGTGTCGTCGATCGCGAACGCGGCCGGTGTCCGGTTCCGGGCGACGCCGTCGAGCAGGCGGTCGCTCATGTCCCGGAAGTTCCGGGCCATGCCCCGGGTCTTCTCGATCATCGCCTCGGCGACCGTGGCATCCGGGATCGGGAACTTCGGCATCCGGACGGGCAGCCCGGCCTGCTGGCCGAAGATCGGGTCGACTCCGAACTCCTCGAAGCGGGCGTCGAGGATCTCGGCGTTGCGCCGGCCGTCGAACGCGATCATCTCGCGGGTGATCGCATCCTGGGCCGACAGGCCCTCGGCCGGGATCGCCTCGGCCCGCTCGGCGAAGGCCCGGCGCGTCCCGATCTCCTCGTCCTCCCCGGCGCGGCTGACGTCGTCGTAGCGAGCTGCGTTCTCGTAGTTGCCCATCAGGTGGCCCCAGGTCGGCCAGGCGGTCAGGAGGTAGTCGAAGTACTCCTGGGCAAGGGCGTTGACGTCGTCGGCCATCGAGTGATCTCCCCTTTGAGCTCGCGCTCGTATCGTTGGAAGGATCGTACCCGGCCGCGTCCGCGGCAGGGCGCCCGGCGGGACCCGGCTATCCTTCCGCCCGTGACCCGTGCCTTCATCCCCGACGAAATCCTGGCCCTGGCCCATGCCCGCGCCACCGCCCGATCCGGGCGCGACTGGGCGGAAGCGGACCGGTTGCGGGCCGAGATCGAGTCCGCCGGCTGGAAGGTCGTCGATCGCGGGACGGACTTCGCGCTCGAGCTGGCGACGCCTCCGACCCTGGCCGGTGACGGCGTGATCCGCTACGGATCTGCCGAAGCGGTGCCGGTGCGGCCCGTTGAGCCTTCGACCGGGTTGGCGACGGTCATCCTGGTCGCCACGGACTGGCCGGCCGATCTCGAGCGTGCCCTTGCGGGTCTGCGCACTCACGCGCCGGACGGTGTGTCGTTCGTCGTGGTCGCGGACGGTCCGTCCCCTGAGCAGGAGGCCGCCCTGCCGGTCGTTGGCGACGGTCTGGAAGTGATCCGGACGACGGAGCGCCTGGGCGTGGCAGCGGCCTGGAACGTCGGTCTCCGCCGCGCGAGCGGTCGGGTCGTCGTGATCCTCGACACGTCGGTCGAGCCCACCGGGGACGTCATCTCGCCGCTCGTCGCCGCCCTCGGCGATCCGACCGTCGGGGTCGCCGGCGGGTTCGGGATCGTGAGCGCGGACCTGCGCAAGTTCGAGGACGGCGGGCCGGGCGACGTGACGGCGATTGAAGGCTATGCGCTCGCGTTCCGCCGCGACGACGCCGTCGAGCGCGGCCCGCTGGACGAGCGCTTCCGGTTCTACCGGAACCTCGATATCTGGTGGAGCCTCGTCCTGCGCGACGAGGGGGAGGGGAGCCCGCCCCTGCGCGCCGTCGCCGTCCCCATCCCCGCGGTCCGTCACGAGCATCGCGGCTGGACATCGCTCGGGGAAGTCGAGCGGGACCGGCTGAGCAAGCGCAACTTCTACCGGATCATCGATCGCTTCGGCTGGCGGCGCGACCTCGCGACCGGCTGACGACGCGGCCGGATCGGCGCCGCGCGATCGGTGGTTCAGCGGCGTCGGACCGTCTGTCCGCCCGGTCCGTCCGTGATCGCGTAGCCGAGATCGGCCAGGTCATCCCGGAGCCGATCGGCTGCCCCGAAGTCGCCGGCCGAGCGCGCGGCGGCCCGTTGATCAAGCGCCGCCTGGATCGCCTCCGGCACATCGATTTCCGACGCGACCGAGCGATCGAGGTCGAGTCCGAGGGCGAAGTCGGCATCGAGCGCGAGCCAGCGCCGTTCGTCCTCGCCCAGGTCGGCGCGGACGGTCTCGCGGACGACGGCCAGGGCCGTCGGGAGATCGAGATCGTCGTCGATCGCGGCCGTGAATCGGTCGTGCAGCGCGCGACCGGCTCGGGACAGGGCAGCCGAGGGGGCGTGAGCCCGGTCGGAGAGCTCGCCACCCTGCCCGTCGCCGTTGCCGGCGATCCCGGTGGAGGTGCCGATCGGCCGGGCCGGCGCCGCGCCAGCGCGCAGGGGTGGCGGCGGGACCCACGGACCGCCATCCGGGGCGGGGCCCAGGGCCGCGACCCCGGCGCGCAGCGATGCCAGGCCCGCTGCGGCTCCCGCGAGGGAGGCTTCCGTGTATTCGAGCTTGTGGCGGTAGCGCGACGTGAGGCACAGGTAGCGGAATGCGAGCGGGTCGATGCCCCGGCCGGCCACGTCGGCGATCCGCTCGATATTGCCGGCCGACTTGGCCATCTTCCGGCCGCCGACGTTCAGGAACGCGCCGTGGGCCCAGATCCGGGCCGGCGGCCCGCCCACGATCGGCGCCGACTGGGCGATCTCGTCCTCGTGGTGCGGGAACACGTTGTCGCTGCCGCCGGTGTGGACGTCGAATCGCTCGCCGAGGTGGCGGAGGGCCATCGCCGAGCACTCCAGATGCCAGCCGGGGAAGCCGTCGCCCCAGCGCTCGGTCGGCCACTTCAGCATCCGGCCCTCGCCGGCGGCTTTCCAGAGGGCGAAATCCGCAGGGTCGCGTTTGTCGGGATCCACCTCACCGCGGTGGCCCGCCCGTAGCGCGTCCAGGGTGTTGCCGGACAGCGCGCCGTACGCCGCGAACGACGCAACCGCGTAGTAGACGTTGCCCTCACTGCTGGCATAGGCGTGGCCGGCGTCCTCGAGGCGCTCGGCGAGCTCGATCATCTCCGGGATGTGCTCGGTCGCCCTGGGAAACACGTGGGCCGGCAGCAGGTTGAGCAGCGCCGAGTCGGCGTGGAACGCCGCCTCGTACGCGTCCGCGATCTCCGCCGCGGTCTTGTGTTCGAGCCCGGCGGCGACGAGCATCCGATCCTCGCCGCGATCGAAGCGTTCATCGCGGAGATGGCCGACATCAGTGATGTTCTGGACGTGGAGGACGTCCGTTCCGTGGTAGAGGACGGCCCGCCGGACCAGGTCGGCGAGGAGAAATGTCCGCAGGTTTCCGACATGCGCGAAGCGATACACCGTCGGTCCGCACGAGTACATCCGGAGGCGCACGCCATCGGCCGCGGCGACGGGCTCCACGGACCTGGTCAGGGTGTTGAGCAGTCGGAGGGTCATGCCCGGCATCGTCCCGGATTCGCGTCGATGCTGCCGGTGACGGGTGGATCGAACTCGAAATCCGGGTCAACGCCCAGGTTCGAGGGCCGCGACTCGGATCCGCGACGAAATTCGCGCAAACCGCCCTAACGAACAACGAGTCGCGTCGTTCTCGGGTTCGAGGCCTCGCGTCAATGCATCGTTCCCCCGGCGGTGTGACTTGCGAGGCCTCATTTCCTGTCCGGCCCTTCGGTGCTCGCCGGGTACCTGGACGGGGCATCCCCGGACCCGCCCGTATACTCGGGTCATGCGTCGCTGGGTCTGCATCGTCGCCATCCTCGCCGGCTTCTCCGGCACCGACTACGTCCGCGCCGCCCGCGTCCGCGACTCCGTTGCCGTGGTCCGACTTCTCGAGCCCCGTCGCAGCGAGCACGGCCTGACTCCGACGGGGGCGTGGTGGTCGCGCTCGGTCCACTGACCAGCGGGGGCCGAGGGGTGCGGCCGGAGCACCGGGCGCTCGCGCCCCACCGAACTCGGGTCCTCCCGCTCATTGCCGCGGCCGCGCTGATCCTGCTCGCGGCCCCCACTGCGCCGCCCGGTCCGGGCGCGACGGCTCGATTCGCAGAAGCCGCCGGCAAGGACGTCGTGCGGATCCTGATCGGAGCGGCTGCCGATCTCGACCCGGCCGCCCAGGGCGACATCGGCAGCGCCGCGATCTCCGCCCAGCTCTACGAGTCCCTGACTGCGATCGACGCCACGCTCCAGACCCGATCCGCTCTTGCCGAGTCGTGGGAGTTCCGCGATGGCGGCGCCACCGTGGTGTTCCACATGCGACCGGGCCTGACATTCAGCGACGGATCCCCGCTGACCGCGGACGACGTCGTCCGGAGCTGGTTCCGGATCATCGACCCGACCCGTCCGTCGCCGCTCGTGAGCCTGATCGGAGACGTCGAGGGCGCCCTCGCATACGCTCGCGGCGAGACCAAGGACCAGGCGACCGTCGGCATCGCCCCCGACGGAGCGGACGTCGTCGTCCGGCTGAACCGGCCCGCCACCGACTTCCCGACGATTGTCGCCGGTCCGACATTTGCGGTCGTTCCCCCGTCGCTCCTCGCCCATCCGTACCCACTCGAACCCAAGAGCGTCCTCGTCGGCAGTGGCGGCTACACGGTCGCCTCGGCAACGAACGAGCGGACGGAGTTGGTGGCGAATCCCCATTACTGGGCCGGACCACCGGCGATTCCGTCGGTCGAGCTCGTCCACGACATCGGCGGCCGAAGCAGCGTCGCGGCGTTCGAGGACGGCGACATCGACCTGACCGACGTGTCCCCGTTCGATGCCACGTGGATCGGCTACGACGACGGCCTCGGTCCGAGCCTCCGTCGGACCGACGGCCTGTCGCTCCAGTACTACGGCTTCGACACGTCGCGGCCGCCATTCGACGACGTCCGGGTCCGCCAGGCGTTCGCCCGGGCGGTCGACTGGCGGCGGCTGATCGCGCTGTCGTCCGCCGGCGCGGCGCGGCCCGCAACGGGGATGGTCCCGCCCGGCATTCCCGGTCGGAGCGACACCGACTTCCTGCCGGCCCACGATCCCGACGGGGCGCGCCAGCTGCTCGCCGACGCGGGCTTTCCCGGTGGCGCGGGCATCCCGACGACGACGCTCCTCGGCGGGGGCGGCGCGGATCGGGCGTTCGCAGCCGAGATCAAGCGGGAGCTCGGGGTGAGCGTCGCGGTCGAGGTCCAGGGCACCGGCTTCTTCGAGCGGCTTGAGAGCGACCCGCCCCAGATCTTCTCGATGGGCTGGGTCGCGGACTACCCCGGGCCCAATGACTTCCTGGGCATCCTCCTGGGCACGGGCGCGTCGAACAACTACGGCCGTTGGTCGTCGCCGGCGTTCGATCAGGCCGTTGCCAATGCGCTCGCCGCGACCGATCCCAACGCGACCCGGGCCGCGTTCGATCGGGCCGAGGGCATCGTTCGCGACGAGGCCCCGACGATCCCACTGACGTACGACGTCGGCTGGTCGCTGGCTCGGGACGGGCTGCTCGGCGCCTACGACAACGGACTCGGGATCGTCCGGATGGCAGGGCTCGCATGGCACCGCTGACGATGAGCCGGGTCCGCCACGCCTTAGTCGTCGGGCTGCTCGCCGGATGGGCGCTCGTCGCCTCGACCGCCTCGGTCGCGGCGGCTGATCCGGTCACGTTCGGCACGCCGACCGCGACCTCGACGTTCGGTGACTCGATCGAGTTCAGACAGCCGGTCGTGATCCCCGGCGACCCGCGGCGGGTCGAGCTCCTCCTGAGCTCCCCGGGGGCGATCGGGCCGACGATCATCCCGAGCACCGACAACCCCGGAAACGTGGAGTTGGGCTACCGCCTCGACCTCACCGACGGCCACATCGTGCCGAACACGACGTTCACCGCCCGCTGGCGCGTGGTTGACGAGAGCGGCAGAGTCTGGACCGGCCCGCCGATCACCCATACCTACGACGACGACCGGTTCACGTGGAAGACGCTGGCAGGAAAGGTGGTCCGCGTCCACTGGACGGACGGCGACGAGGCGTTCGGCAAGCGTGCGCTCAAGATCGGCGAGGATGCCGTTGCCGCCACCGCGGAACTGCTCGGCGTCACCGAGACCGAGCCGATCGACTTCTTCATCTATGCCGACCAGGCCTCCTTCTACGCCGCCCTCGGCCCGGCGACCCGCGAGAACGTCGGCGGCCAGGCCCATCCCGACATCCGGACCCTGTTCGCCCTCATCACACCGGCCGACATCGGCGCGAGCTGGGTCGAGAGCGTCGTCCCCCACGAGCTGACCCACGTCGTCTTCGCCACTGCGGTCGACAACCCGTACCACGATCCGCCGCACTGGCTCAACGAGGGCCTGGCCGTCTACCTGGCCGACGGGTACGGCGCCTCGGATCAGGAGCAGGTCGGTCAGGCCGCCAAGGCACGTTCGATCATCCCTCTCGACGGCCTGGCCGGCGCGTTCCCGACGACACGCGAGCGGTTCTTCCTGGCCTACGCCGAAAGCGTCTCGGCGGTCGAGCGGATCGTCCGGGTCAGCGGCCGGGATGCTCTCGTCAAGCTGATCCGCTCGTATGCCGACGGGGTGTCCGACGACGCGGCGTTCCAGGCGGCACTCGGGCGCGACGTGGCGGGCTTCGAAGCGGACTGGCTGGCCGAGCTCGGGGCCCGGACGCCGATTCGGCGCGGCCCCGTCGTCGCGCCGGTCGGGCCGCTGCCCGAGGGCTGGGCGGCTCCCCAGCCCGATGCGTCATTCGAGGTGACCGGTTCACAGCCGCCCGTAACACCCGGTTCGCCGTTGCCGGGCCGGAGCGGCGACGACCCGCTAGCCCGCTTCCTGATCCCCTCCCTGAGCCTCGTTGGCGTGGCACTGATCCTCGTGATCGTCGCCGTCACAATCCGCCGCGCCCGGCGGCGGACCGATCCCGCCGCGTGGCTGACCCAAGGCGACAACCGACTGTTCGGCCGGCCGGCGACGGTCGATCCGGACGAGGAGGTCCCGAGCGTGCCCCGGCCCGATCCGCGCTGGAGCACCCCCGACTGGGCGTTGCCACGCGATCCGGATGCGCCCGCGTCGGGGGCCGACTCCCCCGCGCCGCCCGCGCCGCCAGCGCCGCCCGACACCGACGCGCTCGAGCCGCCTTCGACCCCTCGATGAGCGTCCTCACGGCCCGGTTGCGGGCCATCCCGTCCTGGCAGGTCACGCTCGGAGTCGCCCTCCTTGTCCTGGGCTTCCTGATCGCCGCGCAACTCGCCGCCGAGGGACCGCGCGTCCGCTACACGACCCAGGAGCGCTCGCCGCTCGTCGAGACCGCTCTCGGGCTGCAGGCCCAGCAGGACGACCTGAAAGGCCGGATCGTCGCCCTCCGCAAGTCGATCCAGGACATCGAGCAGCAGGGGGCCGGCTCGGCGGCCGTCGTGAGCGGCCTGAATGGCCGCCTGGAAGAGGCGCGGATCGCCGCCGGCCTGATCCCATTGACCGGGACGGGCATCGTCCTGCGCCTCGAGGATTCGACCCAGCCGGTGGCGGCCGGCGGCACCGAATCCGACTACTTCGTCGGCGCGTCGGACATGCGCTCGGTCGTCGCCCTGCTCTGGCAGGTCGGCGCAGAGGCGATCGCGATCAACGGCGAGCGGGTGGCGGGCTCCACCGCGATCGTCGACATCGGCGGCTCGATGCTCGTCAATGCGGCATACGTCGCGGGTCCGTACCAGGTCACTGCGCTCGGACCACGCGAGCTGTTCAGTCGCCTGTCCGCGACGCCCGGCTGGGAGGAGTTCCTGCGCACGCGTGGCGCGTTCGGCATCTCGATCGCCTGGGCCGAGCCAGAGGCCGTCGACGTGCCGGCCTACGCGGGCTCGGTCAACCTGCGCGAGTCGCGCGCCGTTGCGAGCCCCGCCGCGACACCCGCCGTCAGCCCGGCCGCGAGCGCGCCATGAAGCCGGCCATGCGCGACCGGAAGAGCCAGCTCACGATCGCCGCCGTCGCCTGCCTGCTCGGGCTCCTCGTCGTCGTCCAGCTGCGCGGGCAGACAGGCGGGTCGGCACTCGCGACCAAGTCGCCCCAGGACTTGACGATCCTCGTCGCCAACCTGAACACCGAGAACGATCGCCTGCGCTCCGAGGTGACGACGCTCCAGAACCAGCTCGCGGAGCTGCGCGCGGACCGGGCGAATGGCGCCACGTCGGTCGGTCAGCTCGAGTCGGACCTGGGCCGGATCCGGGCGTGGACCGGACTCGATCCGATCGCCGGCAAGGGGGTCGAGATCTCGGTGTCCGGTGAGATCGACGCCGCCGCGGTCGATGACCTCTTCAATGAGCTGCGCAACGCCGGCGCCGAGGCGATCGCCATCGAGGACATCCGGCTGATCTCGCGGACCACGGTCAGTGGCGTCCCCGGGTCACTCGACGTGGACGGCTTCCTGCTCCGCGACCCGTTCACGATCCGGGCGATCGGCAAGCCCGAGACGCTCGTCGGATCCCTGACCCGG
>JANLYK010000085.1:0-4762 GCA_031365595.1 Chloroflexota bacterium
CCCGGCGGCGACTACCGCGACGCGCTCCGCGAGCGGGCCGGCTGGGATCCGCAGCCCGGGGCCGTCATCGATGCCGACGGCGAGACGATCGGCGAGCACGGCGGCTCGGCCGGGTTCACGGTCGGGCAGCGGCGGGGGATCGGGATCGCCGCCGACGCGCCGCGCTACGTCAGCCGGATCGACCCGCGCTCGAACACGATCCAGCTCGGCCGGCGCGAGGACCTCGAGACGCGGATCGTGCCGCTCAGCGGCGTTTCGTTCGTGTCGGGCGCCGCTCCGGCCAGTCCGGACGGGTCGTTCCGGGCGGCCGTCCGGATCCGTCATCGCGCCACGCCGATCGAGGCCACCGTCATGCCGGCCACGGAAAGCGAACCTGCCCGCGGCGGGAACTGGATCGTGGAGACCGACGAGCCGGTCTGGGCCGCGGCTCCGGGCCAGGCGGCCGTCCTGTATGCGGGGGAGATGGTCCTCGGCGGCGGGCGGATCGAGCCGGCCGCCGCGCCGGTCGGATCGGACAACATCCCGCGAGCTGCGTCCTCGTCGTCGTCCCCGTCCTCGGCCCGCGAGCCCGTCGCGGCTCGATGATCGGCCCGGCCATCGTCCTCGCGATCCTCGTCGGCGTCTTCCACGCCGCATTGTTCGTCCTGATCCGAGGCTCGGCCGGCGGTCAGCTTCCGCTCCTCGTCGGCGCCGCCGCGCTCGGAGCCTGGGCCGGCGACGAGCTCGGCGGCCGGCTCGGGCTCGACCTCGTCCGGATCGGCGACTTCCGGCTGGTGACGGCGTCGCTGCTCGCCTGGGTCGGGATCGGGCTCGTCGCGCTCGTCGCGATCCTCGGCCCGACACGTCGGGCGAAGACCGGCTCGTGAGCGACACGGCCGGCCGGTGAGCGATGATCCGCGCGTTCCCGCGCCCGTCGAGGCCCTGATCCGGGCCGTCGCCGGCGGGTCCGGCGACACAGGCGACGAGCGGGCGAGCACCTTCGCCCGGGGCCTCGCCCTGGGCGCCCTCGTCGGGGCCGCGATCGCCGGATCCACGCTCTGGCATCGCCATCTCGCCCGCCGATCCAGGCCCGCGCCGGCGCCCGAGCCGGGAGACGACCTCGGATCGCCACCCGTCTGACACAGGACTGCAACCGATCGAGCCCGATCAGTCGAGCCCCCGGCCCCCACGGGCGCGCAGGTTGACCACCGGCGAGGCTGCGGTTCGCGGCCTCCTGCCGGTGGAGGTTCCCGATGCGACACGCGCTCACTGCGGCACGGCTCACGGCCGCATTCATTCTGATCTTCGGCCTCGCGGCCTGTGGCACCAACAAGGGCAGTACCGCCCCGGCCTCGCAGGCAGCGGGCGCGAGCACCGGCACCGGCGCCAGCACCGGCACCGCTCCCAGCAGCGGCCCGATCAGCGGCGACCTGACCGTCTGGGCGATGGGCAACGAGGGCACCAAGCTCAAGACCCTCGCCGACGCCTTCATGAAGGACAACCCTGACGTCAAGGTCAACGTCACTCCCGTGGACTGGGGCCAGGCCGTGGCCAAGCTCCAGACGGCGATCGCCGGAGGCACGACCCCCGACGTGAGCCAGATGGGCACCGACATGATGGGCCAGTTCGGTGCGACCGGCGCCTTCGAGCCGGTCCCCGCCGACATCGACAAGAGCGCCTACTTCGAGAGCGCCTGGAACACGAACATCGTCGACGGCGCCGTCGTCGGCGTGCCGTGGTACGTCGAGACCCGGCTCCTCTACTACCGCAAGGACATCGCCGCAAAGGCCGGAATCACCGCTCCGCCGGCGACCTGGGACGACCTCAAGACGATGGCCGACGCGATGCAGGCGAAGGGCGGGGCCAAGTTCGGCATCTCGCTCGGCACGAAGAACTGGCAGGAGTACTTCCCGTTCCTGTGGTCGAACGGCGGCAACGTCGTCGATGACGCGGGCAAGCCCGTCCTGAACAGTCCCGAGGCGGTTGAGGCCCTGACCTTCTACAACTCGTTCTTCAAGGAGATGCTGACTCCGCGGTCCGTCCCCGAAGGCTTTGACATCACACCGGCCTTCGTCAAGGGCGACTTCCCGATGTTCTTCTCGGGCCCCTGGCACCTCAGCCTCATCAAGGAGGCCGGCGGCGCCGATTTCACGGACAAGTGGGCGATCGCCCCGATGCCCAAGAAGACGACTGCGACCTCATTCGTTGGTGGCAGCAACGTCGTCGTCTACAAGGCATCAAAGAACAAGGACGCCGCGTGGGCGTTCGTGAAGTTCCTGTCGGACCCGAAGACCCAGGCGCTGTGGTACACGACCGTGACCGACCTGCCGGCCGTCCAGGCCGCGTGGGACGACCCGGCCGTCGCCGCCGATCCGAACGTCAAGCTCTTCGGCGAGCAGCTCAAGGACACGAAGGCCCAGCCGGCCAGCGCGTCGTGGAGCGAAGTTTCGTCGGCGATCAACGACACCCTCGAGAAGATGACCTCCGGCGTCCTCGACCCGCAGGCGGCAGCGGACGAGATGCAACAGGCGGCTGGAGCCCTCGGGGCCAACTGAGGTGACCGCACCAGCACTTTCCCGGCGGAACGTCGCAGACACGGGCACTCGCCCGGTCTCGACCCGCCGGGGCTGGCGACAGGATCTGACGGGCTGGGCGTTCGCCGCCCCGTTCGTCATCCTGTTCGGCGTCTTCATGGCGCTGCCGATCTTGATCTCGTTCCTCCTGAGCTTCACCAGCTTTGGACTGCGTGACCTCCAGAACCCGATCGGGGCCACGTTCGTCGGCGTCGACAACTACGCCGCGCTCCTGTCGGACGCGAAGTTCTGGAAGGCGCTCGGCAACACGTTCTACTTCGTCGCGATCGGCGTCCCCCTGACCCTCGGGATCGGGCTCCTGATCGCGAGCGCACTCAGCCGGGGCATCACTCGGTTCCGGACCGTGTTCCGGGTCGGCTACTACCTGCCGGTCATCACGAGCATTGTCGCGATCGCCGTCGTCTGGCGGTTTCTGCTCAACCCTGATGTCGGACTGATCAACAACGTCCTGCAGGCGGTGGGGATCACGGGCCCCGAGTGGCTCGCGAACCCCACGCTGGCCATGCCCTCGATCATCGCCATGGCCGTCTGGCGCAACCTCGGGTTCGCGATGGTCGTGTTCATCGCCGGCCTCCAGGCAATTCCCGTGACGCTCTACGAAGCCGCCGCGATCGACGGCGCGGGCCGCTGGCAGGCCTTCCGCTACGTGACCCTGCCGATGCTCCGGCCGACCATCCTCTTCATGCTCGTGATCACGACGATCGGCTATCTCCAGCTCTTCGAGGAGCCGTTCGTGATGACGGCTGGCGGCCCGCTGGACGCGACCCTGTCGGTCACGATGTACATGTACCAGCAGGGCTTCACGTTCTTCCATCAGGGCTATGCGTCAGCGATCGCCTACGTCCTGTTCGTGATCGTGGCGTTGATCGCGTTCCTCCAGTTCCGCTTCCTGCGGGAAGACGCCTGATGGGTGGCGAGCGATGACGGCGATCCAGGCGCCGGTCGGCCGGCGAGCGCTGCCGGACCAGGCCGCTCGGCGGCGGGCCCCCAGCAAGGTGTGGATCTACGCCCTCCTAACGCTCGGCATCGTCCTGATGGTTGGGCCGTTCCTGTGGATGCTGCTCGGCTCGCTCAAGCCCCAGGCAGAGTTCCTGGTCAACCCGCCGACCTTCCTGCCGAAGAACCCCACGACCAACAATTTCGAACGGCTCTTCACCAACCTCGATTTCCCGCGGTTCTTCTTCAACTCGTCGCTGGTGGCCGTGGCTGTCACCCTGGGCAACATCCTGTTCTGCCCGATGCTCGGCTATGCGCTGGCGAAGCTCCAGTGGCGGGGCAAGCGACTGGTCATGGGCCTCGTCCTCGCCACGTTGATGGTCCCCGCCGGGATCACCCTGATCCCGAACTTCGTCCTCATGCGGAACCTCGGCCTCGTCAACACCTATCCCGGGTTGATCCTGCCCTTCCTCGTCGGGCCGTTCGGGGTGTTCCTGACCCGCCAGTTCATGTACGGCATCCCGGACGAGCTCCTGGAGGCCGCCCGGATCGATGGGGCCACCGAGTGGCGGATCTTCTGGCAGGTCGTCATCCCGATCGCCGTGCCGGTCCTCGCGACGCTCGGCATCCTCACGTTCCTCGGCAGCTGGAACAGCTTCATCTATCCACTCGTGATGGCCCAGGAGCCGGAGATGTACACCCTGCCGGTCGCGCTCGCGACGTTCGCCACCGGCGATCACCAATCCGACCATGGGCTGCTCAGGGCCGGCTCGGTCGTGCTCGTCGTGCCCGTGCTGATCATCTTCATCCTCTTCCAGCGATGGATCACCGAAGGCATCGCCACGACCGGACTCAAGGGCTGAGGCGGCGGCCCCTGACGGGTCGCCCGAGCCCAGGTAAGGGAAGGAATCGACATGACCACGCGCCGCCCGCCCCGACTCCGACTCCTCCTGATCGCGGCCCTGGCCGCGGCTCTCGTCCTGCCCACGATGGCGACCGCCGTCGACGCAGCCGGGCTGAACGGCGGCCAGCGGGCCACCCTGCTGCGCTATGCCCGCGACACGTGGGCATCCTTCGTGGCCATGACCAGCCCGACCACGGGGCTGCCGGCCGACAAGCTGAACTCCGATGGGACGACCAGCGCCGAGACGTCCACGACGAACATCGGGGCGTACATGTGGAGCGCCATCGTCGCAGAGCGGCTCGGGATCATCAGCCACACGGAAGTCGTGACCCGGCTCGACCGGACGCTC